>SLIY01000426.1 GCA_007135385.1 Leptolyngbyaceae cyanobacterium CSSed165cm_216 | reverse complement strand
GCCCTATTGGTTAACCCGCGTCTGGCAGCCTTTGGTAATACCCTAACGACGGGATTAGGATTGGGCTTCAACTACTACTTTGCTGAGGGCTGGCAGCTGCTCGGTGAGGCCACCCCTATCTTCGGCGATGGGCGCCTAGTGTGGGCACTAGGCAGTCGATATCGTTTGCCGAATACGGCTATGTATGTCGATCTCTATGGCACGAATGCCGTGGGTCGTCATGGCTTAGGCACGCTAGTGGGCCAGTCTGGAGGACGACTGGGGGCCACATTCAGCTGGTTGGTGGGCCAGTAGCGAAAATACTAAGGCATGATAGGGCCAGCAATCTCTGGCACAGGGGGACTAGCCGCTGCACCATGAGGGGTGCAACCATAGGCGATAGTCAGGCAACGGAGACCGTATGAAACTGCAGCGCAATACATTAATCCTCGTGGGGGTGGCGTTTTTGCTGGGGGCGGGGGTGCTGATTGCAGAAACCCAGCGGGCGCGGACCCCAGAAATGCAGCGGGCTGAAGATGCCGCCTCACCGATCTTGGACTTTGCCGAGACCGATGTGACTACCCTAACCGTAGAGCGAGGTAACGAAAACCTGGTCTTTACCCAAGATGACCAGGGCAGCTGGCAGATGATCGAGCCTGACACGGCCCTAGCAGAACCGGGAGCGGTGGCCTTTTTGCTCAGCCGTCTGAATACCGACTCCCCCCTGCAACGGGTGTCCATGGCCGCTGACCAGTTCACCGACTTTGGCTTTAATGCCCCTACGGGTATTGTCACAGTCTCCCTAGAAGATGGCACCGAGCACGAGTTGATTTTGGGTGGCCCCGACTTCAGCGGCAATGCCAACTATGCCGTTATCGACCCTGAGCCTTGGCCGCCAGCAGAAGATAGCGAGCATGCGGTGCTGGTGGTGACGCGGGATGTGGCTAATGGGGTGAATCGGCCTCTGGACGAGTGGAAGATGCCGGTGGAAGGGGAGGTTGAGGGAGATGGGGAAGGTGAGGGAGATGGGGAAGAAGGAGTAATGGAGTGATGGGGTAATGGGTAGGGGCAGACCCGGGTGTCTGCCCTGGCGAGGCATGGGAATGGGTGATCGTAGCGTGGGTTAGGCGATCGGGGTTGGGGCGATTGCCAGGTGACTCAAGTCGTCGCCGTAATCCGCGGTTAGGAAATGTAGACTAGCTGGGATGATAGGCTAGGCCAGCACGCTATTTTAACCAGGAACCACCATGGGGTCTGCCACGGCTATTGTGTTGTTTTCTTGCCCTGACCAAAAAGGGTTGGTAGCGAAAATCGCCAACTTTATCTACGCCAACGGCGGCAATATTCTCCATGCCGATCAGCATCGGGACCCAGAGGCGGGGTTATTTTTGTCACGCCTAGAGTGGGAGCTAGAGGGGTTCAATTTACCCAAGGAGATTATTGGTCCAGCTTTTAATGCGATCGCGCAGCCCCTGGGGGCCACCTGGCAACTCCACTTCTCCGATGACGTACCCCGGCTGTGCATCTGGGTTAGCCACCAAGATCACTGCCTATTGGACTTACTCTGGCGACACAAGGCGGGGGAATTCAAAGCGGAAATTCCGCTAATTATCAGTAACCACCCCCACCTGCAGCCCATTGCCGAGCAGTTTGGCATTGCCTTCCACCACATCCCCATCACCAAGGACACCAAACCGCAGCAAGAGGCCCAGCAACTGGCCCTGTTGCAGGAGCATACCATCGACCTGGTGGTGCTGGCTAAATATATGCAGGTACTCAGTCCCGAGTTCTTGACTCAGTTTGATCAAGTCATCAATATTCACCACTCCTTTTTGCCCGCCTTTATGGGGGCTAACCCCTATCATCGCGCCCATCAGCGGGGGGTGAAAATTATTGGAGCCACCGCCCACTACGTCACCTCTGACCTGGACGAAGGACCGATCATCGAGCAAGATGTGGTGCGCATCAGTCACCGGGACGATGTCAAAGAACTGATTCGCAAAGGTAAAGACATGGAGCGAATTGTGCTGGCCCGAGCCGTACGCCTGCACCTGCAAAACCGCACCCTGGTCTACGGCAACCGCACGGTGGTCTTTGCCTGAAGGCTTGCAGAAAAAGCCTGAGGGCTACCTTCGCTATACTAGGCTTAACCTACTTACTAGCTTTAGCAATGGCGGCGCTTTCCACCGATCGGCTTATAGCTCAACCTCAGTCAGAGCCTACGGAGGCGGTGGCCTTTCCCCCTGGTGATCTTTATAGCGACGAGCCCCCTTTGGAAACTCATTTACATTTGCAACAGCTCTTGCTTCTGCTGAAATGTATTGATTGGCTGTGGCAAGATCGCCATGATTACTTTGCTACAGGGAACCTCACTATTTATTACAGCCCCCACCAACGAAAGTCCGAAGACTTTAGAGAAAAACACTCTGAACCTTTTTCTGTATCTGTCCAAGAGGAGGCGGTTCAGAGTATTTTTGGCCCAGACTTTTTCGTGGTGCTAGGTACCGAAAAGCGCCCCCGTAAAAGCTGGGTGGTGTGGGAGGAAGAGGGTAAGTATCCCCATGTGATTGTGGAGCTATTGTCTGATTCCACGACTAAGACCGATCGCGGCTTGAAGAAACAGATTTACCAAGATACTTTTCGCACCCCTGACTATTTTTGGTTTGACCCCGATAGTCAAGAGTTTCAGGGATTTCATCTGGTAGATGGAGCCTATCAGGCTCTAAAACCTAACGATCAAGGATGGCTATGGAGTCAGCAGATGCAACTGTGGTTGGGGGTGCGCGATCGCCAATTGCGCTTCTTTACCCCTGAGGGTGACCTGGTTCCTACCCCAGAAGAGGCTGCTACTACTGCCGCTCAGTCCCTCGCTACCGAGCAACAGCGGGTCAGCCAGTTAGCCGCCAAACTGCAGGAACTGGGAATTAACCCTGACGAGATCTAAAACGTCGGTATAGCTGCTTGAGTTCTGGCGGGGAGCCACCAAATTTCATGGTCGATGGGGCCAAAAAACAAGGGTTCTTGGCTAATCGTACCGATCCTTTACAACATTCCAGCAACAAAATGAACCGAAGGCAAAGCCTCCGGAATCACGAAACGTGGCCTTGAAGGTCTAACCTGGGCACCCTGACTGTGTCCGTAGTTCCCCGATCAGAGCCGTTTGCGGCAGGGGTAACTAAGTTTGGGCCTAGGCCAAATGGCCATGGGCTCGATTGCAATGTGTATGAGGAAAACGTGTAATGGGACGGTTAACAGGACGATGGCTGGGTCAGCTAAGGACGACAGCAATGGTAAGTGGACTCGCCGTTTTGGCCCTCAGTCCAGGACTGAGGGCAGAACCGCCGCCCAATGTTCGGCCAACGACGAGCGACCCAGCGACCTTAGCCCAATTTCGGTTACCCCGCGTTCCTATCCCCATTCCGCCGGTGGGTATTCCCGATGCGGTGCCGAGTCTGCAACAACTGCTAGAGGGAGAGCCTCCCCTCACCACCAGCCTGGATGATGTGGTGCTAGAAATGCCAATTCTCGATGGTCATAGCCCAGCCACCTTTACCCCCCTAACCGACCTACCGTGGGATCCCCAGTTGGGCTATCTGGCGGTGCCGGGGGCCTATAGTTTTGTGGCCGAAAGCTATTGCCTCAAGGCTGGCACCCATGGGCCTGGGGGTGGCAACGGCTATGGCTATGCCGAGCTAGCGGGCTCCCGGGGCGGCATGGTGCAGAAGATTCTGCGAGAGGCCGCCAACCATCCCGACATTCCCCAGCGCCATATTCAGGTGCTGCTGTGGGGCATTATTTCCCGCACCCAGCTGCAGCAGATGTCCGCCGATGCCCAGGCGGTGGCCCAGCGGATGCTAACCGAGGAGGAGCGACGCCAGATTGATGGGGGTGCCCTGG
>SLIY01000314.1 GCA_007135385.1 Leptolyngbyaceae cyanobacterium CSSed165cm_216 | reverse complement strand
GCTGGCGCAGGATCTGCCAACTGGCGGCATTCAGCTTGAGCACCGGGTAGCCATCGGTGGTTTCATCGACTAATCGCTGGTGTAGCAGCGATCGCCCCAACAAGCGCCACTCGTCCACTGACCGGTCTTTACCAATGCCATGGGTAGACAAGCGATCGTGCCTCAGATCCAGCACCTTCTGCTTTTTAGAGCCCCGCAGCACGTCAATAATGTGGGCCATGCCAAACCGCTCCTGACAGCGGGCCACGCAAGACAAAAACTTTTGCGCCTCAATGGTCCAGTCTTCCAGCGGCGGCGGATTGATGCAGTTATCACACTGATGGCACAGCCCTTCTAGGGTTTCGCCAAAATAGCTCAGTTGTACTTGGCGACGGCACACGGTCGCTTCCGCATAGTCCACCATCTGCCGCAGTTGCTGACGGGCAATCCGTTGTTCCTCGGCATCGGGTTTTTGGCTAATCAAATAATCTGCGGTAGCCACATCCCCATAGGCCAGGTAGAGGGTACAGTGGGCCGGTTCCCCATCTCGCCCGGCCCGGCCACTCTCTTGGTAGTAGCCCTCAATATTACGGGGAATGTCGTAATGAATTACAAAGCGGACGTCGGGCTTGTTAATCCCCATACCAAAGGCCACGGTGGCCACCATCAACCGCACATCATCACGGATAAACTGGGTTTGGTTGTCTCGCCGCACCTGGTTCGATAATCCGGCGTGGTAAGGCAACACCGATTCCCCATCGGCGGTCAAGCGCTGGGCTAACTCATCCACCCGCTTACGGCTGAGGCAGTAGATAATCCCCGCGCCCTGATGCTGTTTTACCTGCTGTCGTAGGGCTTGATAGCTATCACGCCCTTTGGGCCGTACCTCGTAGAACAAATTGGCTCGGTTAAAGCTAGACACCTGAATCAGGGGATCTCGCAGCCGCAGTTGCTGGGCAATATCCTGGCGGACCCGCTCGGTGGCCGTAGCCGTGAGGGCCATGACTGCAACTTGCGGAAACCTCTCCCGCAGTGTCGATAATTGCCGATATTCAGGCCGAAAGTCATGGCCCCATTCACTGACACAATGGGCTTCATCGATGGCAAAGCCGCTAACTCCGACGGTCTGAATCAGCCGCCCCAATAGCTCAAAAAAGCCATAGCTCAGTAGCCGCTCCGGCGACACGTAGAGCAGCTTAATGTTTCCCGCCAGCAGATCTGCTTCCCGCTGACGTAGGGTATTGAAATCGATGGAGCTATTCAGGCAGGTGGCCGCAATGCCATTATCTTGCAGACTATCAACCTGGTCTTGCATCAGGGCAATCAGGGGCGACACCACTACCATCACCCCTAGCCTTAGTAAGGCTGGCAGCTGGTAACACAGGGATTTGCCACCCCCGGTGGGCATGATCACCAGGGCATCCTGGTTTTTCAGCACCGCTTCGATCACCCGGCGCTGCCCGGGACGAAACTGGTCATAGCCAAAAAAGTGTTTCAACGCCTCTTCTAGGGAGGGAAAAACCTGGGTTGGTGATGTCGTCCCGACCATAGTCTCTGGTATCAAGGCTGCCCCTATAAAATGGTGACTGTCCGCTTATGGTGCCCGCTTAGGCGGGTTATGACAACCCCAGCCAAGCAAAAACCTACCTCAAGCTTCGGATTGCCCCAGCCCCTCTCTGTCGTAGCTACAGTAAGCCTCTTGATAATGACCAAGGAGCTGTAATGCAGCCCCCCGAAACTCCCTAACCCTGAGCATGGTCGGGGGCTAGTTATATCGGCCGATCTAAGGACCGCTAGGGTGGATTGGGGCTGGGCCACATGAATCGGAACCAGCCACAACATGCCAAAGACCAACACACCAAGTCTGCGACTGCTGCTGTAAGCCAGACAAACGCCCTACTCGTCGCATAAGTTTACGTTATTCCCCAAACCCAGACTGTTTTCGATAGCCTATCCAATAGGAGTTCTAGGGTGAGGGGCAAAGGGTGGATGGGTGTCGGGTGTCAGGAGTGATTGACTGGTGATCCAGCCCACTCATCATCCCCAACCATGCCTAACCATGGAGTAACGTCCATAGGGCGACGTAAAGCTATGTTACGAAAATGACGTCATAACGCTATGCCGTCTTGACAGCCCAGAGCAAGCCGCTTAAGGTACTTACATACCCGGGTTACCCCTATTAGAAGTGCGTTATGGAAGAGCAAAAAGCGACTAAGGTCACGCTGTATTTACCGCCAGACTTGCATCGTCAGCTAAAGATTCGATCGGCTGTAGAGGGGGAGGCAATGTCTGCGATCGCTAAGCGTGCCATTGATTTCTACCTAGCCAATTCCGATGTGGTTGATGGTTTGGAAGCAGCGTTTGGTCATACCTATGAAGTTCACAGCTGCCCCAGTTGTTCAACCTCCTTGGTAATGCGTGACGGTGAGCTTGCGGAAGTCTCTACCTCTAGTAATCCGGATCATCCTTTGCCTCCTGTGGAGTCGGCGGGCGTTATTGCTCAGCCAGGGCAATTGGACGAGGGTGAGTTGGTTGTTTGTTAATTTAGTTCAAGCGACTTTGCCGGGTTTATTCAAAAAAATGTGTTCGGTAGAACTGTGTTGAATTAAGTTTGACTGCTTTGATTGTTGATAGCCCTGTAGAGCCGAAAAGGTATCAGTCATGCGAGAGGATCTAAACGTATTAGTACAAGCCCAATATCCTCTGATTTATCTGGTCACCTTTGAGGAAGAGCGGGCAGAGCAAACGATCGCTATGGTGGCACGGCACCTATCTCGGGACCAAGAGATTAAGTCGCCCCTGCGGGTTTACACTTGGACCATGACGCGAGGCATGGTTGAGTCAGGTGCTCAGGGATCTGGGACTCAGCATAATAATACGGTTTCCCCTGAAGCGGCTGTGGAGTGGGTAATTCGGCAGCGAGAGCCTGGTATCTTTATCTTCAAAGATTTGCATCCATTTAAAGATTCTCCAGCCGTTACGCGATGTTTAAGAGATGCGATCGTTGCCCTCAAGGGTACCCGCAAGACTATCGTTTTAATGTCTCCGGTACAAGAGGTGCCCATCGAGCTCGAGAAGGAGGTGGTGGTACTTGATTTCCCACTGCCTGATATGACTGAGTTAGATGAAGTGCTCTCCACTGAAATGAACCGAGCTCGAGGCGGCAGCATCTCCACCGAAGAGCGGGAGAAACTGTTGAAAGCGGCCCTAGGGTTGACTCGGGATGAAGCCGAGAAGGTTTATCGCAAGGCTCGGGTGATGGCTAAGCGCCTAACCGCTGAAGAGGTGGATATTGTTCTCTCCGAGAAGAAGCAATTGATTCGCCGCAACGGTATTCTTGAATTTATGGATGTCGATGAAACCATCAATTCCGTAGGTGGCTTAGAAGAGTTGAAGCACTGGTTAAAGCAGCGTTCTGACGCCTTTACTGAGCGAGCCAGAGAGTATGGCTTGCCTCAACCCAAGGGAATGTTGATTCTGGGGGTACCTGGTTGTGGTAAGTCGTTGATTGCCAAGACCACCTCTAGGCTCTGGGGGTTGCCTTTGCTAAGGCTAGATTTGGGTCGGGTGTATGACGGGTCTACGGTAGGTCGTTCTGAAGCTAATTTGCGGGCTGCCCTACGTACCGCCGAGTCCATTTCCCCCGCCATCTTATTTATTGATGAAATCGACAAAGCCTTTGCCGGCGGTACTGGCTCTTCTGATTCCGACGGTGGCACCTCGAGCCGCATTTTTGGCACCTTCCTCACCTGGATGCAGGAAAAGACCTCCCCTGTCTTTGTGATGGCCACAGCTAACCGGGTGGAACGGTTGCCGAGTGAGTTTCTGCGCAAAGGTCGGTTTGACGAAATTTTCTTTGTCGACCTGCCCAATTCCGAAGAGCGCAAGGATATTTTTCAAATCCATCTGCAAAAGCGGCG
>SLIY01000387.1 GCA_007135385.1 Leptolyngbyaceae cyanobacterium CSSed165cm_216 | reverse complement strand
GACCTCTTTGAGTCTGTCTTGAGTACCTTTACGGAGTTACCCAGACCTAGACGGTCTTCTTCGTCACAACAGCCCAATCCCTGGCACAGTCAACCTGTCTCGGCTTAAGTTGATACCCCCCTCAAACTTTCCGTCGATCAGCGCGATTTCAATGCCTATCGTTGGAAAAACACACAGCCCTTTCAAAATCTGCTCCTCTAACGTTAAGTGTGAACCCAGGGGTGCGCCGGATCACTCTCCATTCACCGTGGGCGTGATAGAAAAACTGTAGGTTGGGCCTGGCCCATCATTTACCAGAGTTTTCCAGTCTAACTACTGCCCAACTTGACCCGCCCCGTGGAGCCCCCCATGGCCGACAGTAAAGAACTCGCCTTCCAGCAAGACATCATCAACGCCCTGGCGGCCCAGGGCTGGCTGGTGGGCACCGCGGCGGGCTACAACCCCACCACCGCCCTCTACACCGAAGACCTGCTGGCCTACGTCCAAACCGCCTGGCCCGATCGCTGGCAAAAACTCTGCAAAAGCCACCCCAGCGACCCCGCCAGCGTGCTGATTCAAAAAACCGTCCGCGCCCTAGAGAAAACGGGCACCCTTGACGTACTGCGCCACGGCTACAAACTGCCCGGCGTCAAAATCGAGCTGTGCAGCTTTAAGCCCGACCACGCCATGAACCCCGACACCCAGGCTCGCTACCAGGCCAACCGCCTGCGCGTCGTGCCCGAAGTCTCCTACTCGCCCCACGCCCGCAAAGGCCCAGACGCCAACAACAGCTACAATCCCCGCCTCGACCTGGTGCTATTCGTCAACGGCATCCCCACCGCCACCCTCGAACTCAAAAGCGACTTCAAACAATCGATCGAAAACGCCAAACGCCAGTATTGCCACGACCGGCCCACCAAAGCCCCCCTCACCCGCAAAGCCGAACCGCTACTGACCTTTAAGCGTGGGGCCCTGGTGCACTTTGCCGTCAGCCAGCAAGACGTAGCCATGACCACCAAGCTGGCCGGTAAAGACACCTTCTTTTTGCCCTTTAACCAGGGCAGTGCCGAGGGCGGCGCAGGCAACCCACCCTCCGCCGACCAAAATGCCTACGCCACCAGCTACCTGTGGCAGCAGCTGTTTCAGCCCGATGCCTGGCTCAAGGTGCTGGGCCGCTTTCTACACCTTGAGCAAAAAACCATCGAACAGTTCGACGGCACCCGCACCACCAAAGAGACCCTGATCTTCCCCCGCTATCACCAGTGGCAGGTGGTGAACCAGCTGATTGAGGCCACCCGCCGAGAAGGGGCTGGTCAGCGGTATCTGGTTCAGCACAGCGCCGGGTCGGGAAAATCCAACTCCATTGCCTGGACGGCCCACCAGCTCGCCGCCCTGTATGACGATACCGGCAACAAGCTGTTTAGCTCCGTCATCGTCGTCACCGATCGCACCGTGCTCGACAGCCAGCTGCAAGACACCATCTACCAGTTTGAGCACGCCCAGGGCGTGGTCGTGCCCATTACCCGCGACGGCACCAGCCAGAGCAAATCAGAGCAACTGGCCGAGGCCCTGGCCGCCCAAACCCGCATCATCATCGTCACCATTCAAACCTTCCCGGCCCTGTTCGACGCCCTGGATAAATACCCCGCCCTGGCCAGGGGCCGCTACGCGGTGATTGCCGACGAGGCCCACTCCTCCCAGACCGGCTCCGCCGCCAGCAAGCTCAAGGCCATTCTGGGCAGCGCCGCTAGCGATCAGGGGGCAGAGCCAGAAGAAATCAGCGCCGAAGACCTGCTCGACGCCGCCGTGCAGGCCCGCCGCCCCAACGACCGCATCAGCTACTACGCCTTTACCGCCACCCCCAAAGCCAAAACCCTAGAGCTGTTTGGCCGTCCGCCCAACCCCCAGCAGCCCGCCAGCGCCGACAACAAACCTGCCCCCTTCCACCTCTACTCCATGCGCCAGGCGATCGAAGAGGGCTTTATTCTCGATGTGCTGCTGAACTACACCACCTACGCCACCGCCTGGAAGATCGCCCATCCCGCCCCTGACGAGACAGCGGCAGACGAAGAAGTGGACTCTAAAAAAGCCCGCACCAAGCTGGCCCGCTGGGTGCGGCTGCACCCCTACAACATCAGCCAAAAAGTCGAGGTGATTGTCGAGCACTTCCGGGATAATGTGCGCCACCGGCTCAATGGGCAGGCCAAGGCCATGGTGGTCACCAGCAGCCGCCAAGAGGCGGTGCGTTACCAGCTGGCCCTCAAAGCCTACGTCCAGGCCAAGGGCTATACCGATGTACATCCCCTGGTGGCCTTTTCGGGCAGCGTGCCCCCCGATGAGGTCATCCCCGAAGAAGTGAGCGAGACCAGCAGCCTGCTTAATGCCGGGCTGAACGGGCGCGACCTGGCCAAAGCCTTCGACACCGCCGACTTCAACATCATGATCGTCGCCAACAAATACCAGACCGGCTTCGATCAGCCCAAGCTCTGTGCCATGTATGTGGATAAGAAACTGCACGGCGTCGACTGTGTGCAAACCCTGTCGCGCCTCAACCGCATCTTTCCCGGCAAGGCCACCTTCATCCTCGACTTTTTCAATCAGCCCCAAGATATCCTTGAGGCCTTTTTGCCCTACTACACCAAGGCCGAGCTAGCCGATGTCTCCGACCCGCAGATCATCTACGACCTGCAAGGCAAACTTGATGCTGAAGGCATTTACCACTGGCAGGAGGTGGAAGCCTTTGCCCTGGCCTTCTTTAACCCCAAGGCCGCCAACCCCAAGCTCAAATACTATTGCCAGCCTGCTGTCGATCGCTTTAAGCAGCGCTACAACTTAGCAAAAACTAACCACCGCCAGGCCCTAGAGCAGAAACGCGCCGCCCAGGGCAACAGCGCCAGTCTCAAACCAGCCGACCACGAGCTAAAAGCCGCCGGTGAGCAGATCGACCAACTCGACCTGTTCAAGAAAAACCTCCAGAGCTTTGTGCGGCTCTATGAATTCCTCGCGCAGATCGTCGATTACGAAGACCCAGAGCTAGAGCAACTCTGCGTCTACGCCAAGCACCTGCACCCTCTGCTGCGGCGCGATCGCCTAGAGCAAGAAGACGTGGATATCTCAGAACTGTCGCTGACCCACTATCGCCTCACCAAGCGGGCCGAGCAGCAGCTACGACTGGCTGAGAATGACGGGGAGTATCTGCTGAAGCCGGGGAGTGATATTGGCAGCGGCAAACCCCACGACCCCGAGAAAAAGCGCCTCTCGGAAATCATTCAGGCCTTGAACGACCTGTTTGGCGCAGAGGTCAGTGACGACGACCAGGTGCAGTTTCTCAATACGATCGCCCAGCGCATCAGCCGCCAGGACGACGTGATGGCCCAGGTCAACAACCACACCCCAGACCAGGTGATGCACGGCCTGTTTCCCAAACGGGTGGTTGATACAGTGCTCGACGCCATGACCGACCACGAAAAGCTGTCGCTGGAAGTGCTGGATAACGAGCAGTCAGGACGTCAGTTTGCCCTGCTAGTGTTGAAACTTTTGACCACCGCCAATGGCAAGCGAGGCCAGGGGTTAGGTACTGATGAGCCAGCCGCAGGGTAGAGATCGCCTCGACTCACGACGGGTTGCTTTGCTGCAACTGCTGCATCACCCAATTGGCGGCGGCGGTATTGGTGTCGGTGGTAGAGCGTTCTAAGGCCTGTTCAACCAGCGCGATCGGCATGTTATCTAACACCTGGGATACTTGAATTGCCTCATACATGCCAGCCTCGGTTAGACCGAAGGCAAACAGCCGTAACCCTTTGACATGTTGTTGGGTAGGAGAGAAAGACATCGCTGCCCCTCTCCCCCCTAAGAACCGGACTTGATAGTTTCCCCTCATCCGGCTCAAGCCCTCTGCGAGCCAACGGGTGTTTTGGCCTGACCAT
>SLIY01000059.1 GCA_007135385.1 Leptolyngbyaceae cyanobacterium CSSed165cm_216 | reverse complement strand
TGGAAAACCCCCTGGCTGCGGTCCAAATGGGGCTGATCTATGTGAATCCAGAAGGCCCTAATGGCAATCCTGATCCGGTTGGGGCGGGCCAGGATATTCGCGAAACCTTTGGCCGCATGGCAATGAATGACGAGGAGACCGTGGCCCTCACCATCGGTGGCCACACCTTCGGCAAATGCCATGGGGCGGGGGATGCTGCCCTGGTGGGGCCTGAACCCGAGGCGGCCAGCATCGAAGAGCAGGGCATGGGCTGGCGAAACAGCTTCGGTACTGGCATCGGTGCCCATACCACCACTAGCGGCATCGAAGGAGCCTGGACCACTAACCCGGTGAAGTGGGACAACAACTACCTGGAAAACCTGTTTGGCTATGAGTGGGAAGTGGTGAAAAGCCCGGCGGGGGCCTATCAGTGGCAACCGAAGGACGGGGCCGGGGCAGATACCGTGCCCGATGCCCACGATCCCTCTAAGCGCCATGCGCCGATCATGACCACGGCGGACATGGCCATGAAGATAGACCCCATCTATGAGCCCATTGCCCGCCGTTTTATGGAACACCCTGAGGAACTGGACCTGGCGTTTGCCAAGGCCTGGTTCAAGCTGACCCACCGTGACATGGGTCCCCGCGCCCGTTATCTAGGCCCGGAAGTGCCCGAAGAGGACTTCCTGTGGCAAGATCCAGTTCCCCCGGTCACCCACGGGTTAATTGACGAGCAGGATATGGCAGGCCTCAAGGCTCAAATTCTGGCCTCAGGCTTGTCGGTTGCCCAACTGGTCTCCACAGCCTGGGCGTCGGCCTCTACCTTCCGGTGCTCTGACATGCGCGGTGGGGCGAATGGGGCGCGCATTCGTCTAGCACCCCAGAAAGATTGGGACGTGAATCAGCCGACTCAACTGACGGCAGTGCTGAAAACCCTAGAGGGCATTCAGCAGGCGTTCAACGAATCCCAGTCGGGCGGGAAACAGGTTTCCCTGGCTGACCTGATTGTGCTAGGCGGCTGTGCCGGGGTTGAACAGGCTGCAAAGCAGGCTGGTTATGACATCACGGTTCCCTGCCAACCTGGACGCACCGATGCCACCCAGGAGCAAACCGACGTAGAATCGTTCGCGCCCCTGGAACCCAAAGCCGACGGGTTCCGCAATTACCTAAAAGCTGGAAATCACACCCTATCGGCGGAAGAGTTGTTGGTGGATCGGGCTCAATTGTTGACCCTGAGCGCCCCTGAAATGACGGTGCTGATCGGTGGTCTGCGGGTGTTAAATACTAACGTTGGGGATACCCAACACGGTGTTTTCACCCAGCGACCCGAGACCCTGACCAATGACTTCTTCGTCAATCTGCTGGACTTTGGCACGGCGTGGAAGGCGACCTCTGACACTAAGGATGTGTTTGAAGGGCGCGATCGCAAAACTGGTGAACTGAAGTGGACGGCTACCCGGGTCGATCTGATCTTTGGGTCGAACTCCCAACTCCGGTCCCTGGCGGAAGTCTACGGATGTAACGACTCACAGTCGAAATTCGTGCATGACTTTGTCGCCGCTTGGAGCAAAATGATGCACCTGGATCGATTTGACCTGGCCTAAAGCACCATTCCGTAGCAACTAATACCAAATCCGGTTAACAAAACCCCGAAACGAGGTAGGGCTTGCTCCCTTTGAGAGCCACGTTGTGTTTTATGTCGCTTGCGAAACGACAAGCTCAGCCTGAGCGGTACAGGGTTTGATTCGGGGGTATACAACTAGGATTTGTTATAAACCCAGAGGAAACTAAAAATAAGAGCGGCGATTCAAGCTCGGTTGAATCGCCGCCTTCACTGTCGGTCTTACTATCGGGCGTATCCCAATTTTGCAAAAACACTTTATGGTCATGCCGAACCTGTCCAGGTATCCCAGTCTATGGCAGAAGAGCGCTATGGCAGAAGAACGAGACTGTTCGCTGCGCACCCTGTGGGAAGCAAGCTACGGAATGACAGTTCCCCTAGTCGTGGCACTTCAGCGTTCCTTTCCACTCTGCGGATGAGGTGCGAATAGCCATAGTGTCCTCCCTGGCCTGGGTGCTTTGAGACCATGAGATTACGGATGTTTTCAATCATACACCCCCCAACGGCCTAACCCAACGGGCACTGATAACCCGCTCAACCAACCAATCGGCAGGCAGCCCTCCAGTACTGCTAATAAACGCTAATCCCAGAGGGAGATTAAACACTCATAATCTCCTCTGCCTGCTATTAATAAAAGTTAACCCACCCATCACTTTCTCTATATTTTTGTTGCGCTGGATTGTGTGATCCAGGCTACCTGCGTGACGCTAGGGTCATAGCAAAAGCATTCTTGACTGGCGATGTTCTCAGAATTTTCTCTAACACCGCGTTACCGCCTAGATGATGAGTCTCCCTGGCTAAAGGGGATCGACCCGCTGCGGCGCTACTGGATCTATGTAAATGGGGATCAGCGTCGTATAGGGGTACTGCCTGGATTGCATGCCAAAGATTTGGAGACTTTTCGGCAGTCGATCCGTAGCTTTCGACGTCTGACCATCGGTGAAGAGTTGGTCTTACCCACGGAACTTGGAGAAGGGATGACTATCCACTGCGTGGCCGAAAATTGCTACGCAATGGCCGATTCCTCTGCCGTAGGGCCAGTGTGGCACCTGTTCGATCGCGAGTCTATGGAATCACTGCTGCTGACCGCCCATCCTGATTGGCAGTGTGCCCCCCAGCACCTGAGCTTGGGTCGCTCCCTGTTGAGTTTGGCTTGGGGCCAACCCGCAGCCCTGAAGGCAGCTTAAGCACTATCCCCGATTAAATTGCAGCAGCTCTTGCAGCGACGCTAACAGCTTGATTTCAGCTCTGTCGATGGTGCCGGTGGCCGACAGAGCAAAAGTCCAGCGTACATTGACCGTGAATAAAGGGGTCTTGACTCGCCCTTGGGTCATCAGTTGCTGTCCACCCTGGTCACAAAGGGATGCTTCACTGTTTACAGGCACAACTTGCATCCCTGTTGCTTCTGCTTTCAGATACTGAGCGATCGCCTCAGGGCCAACAATTCCCGCTTCAAAGGGGGGAATCAGTACTCCTTGCTGACTAAACAACGCCGCAACAGCATCAAAGTCTTGGGCGTTGAAACGATCAAAATAGCGTTCTGCTGTGGCATGACTGAGGTCAGCAAGCGGGTTAGTGGCTGTCAGGGGCATCACGGTATCTCAATGCAGTCTCAAAATTTATCAGGGGCAGGTAGGCCGTAGTCTAGGCGGTGGCATGCCATAGAACCCGGCCTAACGCTGCCCATTTGTAGCACAACAGGAGCCTGATACTAGGGGAGGGATTCCCCAGGGCTGCTTCTAGGCTAAAGGATCAAAACCCATTGACACGACGGTTTGCCGCAGCACAGTAATCTGCTGATTGAAGTCGAGCGTAGAAATTTGCCCGAACACCCGTTGACCGGCATCGCTCAACTTGTAATAGCGGGGCACAGGAATCACAGTGCCAGCCTGCATGTCCTCAGCCAGTTGATACCAAAAGGCTAGCTTGGTGTTGTTGGTCAACACTCCATAGGAGCGGGTTAGGGGAGTGTTTTTCTTCTCGGCCAGGTCGCGCATGAACTGCAGCTGCTCCTGCGGTTCCATCGCTTTAACCTGGGTCAGCAGCCCTTCAGCAAATTGCAGTCGGGCAGCCCCAGGGGCCGCAGGGGTAATCGAGCGACCCAGGTTTTCGTAAATCACCCAGAGCAGCCCCAACTGCTCATCGGTGGTCAAACCCTGGAAGGCTGCGATCGCATCAGCAACCGGAGACACTAGCCCAGTGGATACGGTCTGAGGAGTGGTAAGTGCGTAGGTCATAGGACCCCCAAAAAATAATGAACAATTGCCTTCACGATCTCAATGTAACAAGAAATTACAAAATGTTTAGGATTTGGCCATTCGCAAAACTTATGTGCATGGTGGGGTTCTTTCAATGTTCCGGATGTTACGGCCCAGGATTTAGACTCGCCCTCTTCGGGGATGACTCGCCCCAGGACTTTAGTAGATGCATGAGTATAATCACTTATTCTACGGTTGTAGCAAAAAAACAAGGCACTGTCTGCCCCCGTTGGGCTTGATGGCAACGTCGGCCATGCCGATCTGGGGCAAAAGGTCTGATAGATTGATCGGTAACCCTTGAAGTTGCTCCCCGTTGAAACTGTGACTCAACCTATGGCTGCCCCTGATACCCAAGACTGGTCTGCCCTCCTCCAGCGTTTGATTGCCCACGAGTCTTTAAACCAAGACCAGGCTGAAGCGCTGATGCGCGGGTGGCTGAGCGAACGCATTCCCGAGGTTGTGTCAGGGGCTTTGCTGGCCGCCATTCAAGCCAAAGGGGTATCCGCCGATGAGTTAGCCGGTATGGCTCGGGTCCTCCAGGGGCAATCCCTCGGTGGAGCCAGCAAAATCAGCCACAGTACCCCCTGTATCGACACCTGTGGCACAGGCGGCGACGGTGCCCACACGTTCAATATCTCTACCGCTGTAGCCTTTGTGGCGGCGGCGGCAGGCATTCGGGTCGCCAAACATGGTAACCGCTCTGCCTCCAGCAAGGTCGGTTCTGCGGATGTGCTCGAAGCCCTGGGGGTCAACCTAGGCGCCGAGCCGGCCCAGGTGACATCGGCCCTAGATCAGGTGGGCATTACCTTCTTGTTTGCCCGTGGGTGGCACCCGGCTATGAAAGCCGTAGGGCCGCTGCGCAGCACCCTGAAAGTGCGCACAGTTTTTAATCTGCTAGGCCCGTTGGTCAATCCTCTGCAGCCTACCGGCCAGGTGATTGGGGTGTATGACCCGGCGGTGATTCCAGCCATGGCTGGGGCCTTAAATCAGTTGGGTGTTCCCCAGGCGATTGTGCTCCATGGGCGCGAAAAACTGGACGAAGCTGGTTTAGGGGACAAAACCGATCTGGCCATGGTAGACGCGGGCCAAA
This sequence comes from Leptolyngbyaceae cyanobacterium CSSed165cm_216, assembly GCA_007135385.1. Lineage (GTDB taxonomy): Bacteria > Cyanobacteriota > Cyanobacteriia > Phormidesmidales > Phormidesmidaceae > Nodosilinea. The sequence goes on along the minus strand of SLIY01000059.1, from coordinate 9,538 downwards.
TCAGCAGCATGGCCTTAGATCCCCAGGCTTTGGGTTTAGCTTCGGCTCCCCTGAGCGCCCTGCGGGGCGGCGACATTGACCAAAACAGATCAATTTTGACGGCTTTACTGCAGGGGAAAGGAACCCAGGCCCAGCAGGATGTTGTGGCCCTGAATGCGGCCCTGGCTTTAAAGGTAGGCCAGAAGGTTAACGGTCCTACCCTAGACGCTGCCGTGACCCAGGGGATTACCCTGGCCCAAGAGATTTTAGCCAGCGGTGCTGCCTGGGACAAGCTCCAGGCGCTGGTGGCCTATCTGCACGATTAACCCTATGCTGACCCCACCATCGTCTGACTGCCCGCTCCTCACCCAAATGGTGGATGGCTGTATTCGAGACTGCTGCATTTCCCAAGCGCAGTACCAAGCGCTCTCGGCCCTGGTCTTGGCTGATGGTGTGGTAAGCGAACAGGAGCGGCGACAAATTAATCGTCTCTTCGATGCCATCCAAACCGGACGGGTCAAGATTGTGGATTAAAGCCCGTCCTTTAGCTGCTGGAGTCTGTCACTCGGCCGGTTAACGGGGAACTAGCATTGGCTACCCCCTGTATCGGAATCCGCCCAGCCCGGTAGGCCAGCCGCCCAGCGGTCGTCGCTAACCCCATCGCCCGTCCCATGGCAATCGGATCGGCAGCTTTGGCGATCGCCGTGTTGATCAGTAGGGCATCTGCCCCCATTTCCATGGCTGCGGCAGCTTCGCTCGGGGTGCCAATACCGGCATCCACCACCACCGGCACGGAGGCATTTTCAATGATGATTTGAATGTTGGCGCTATTGCGAATCCCCTGCCCCGAACCAATGGGCGACCCCAATGGCATCACTGTGGCACAGCCTACCTCTTCCAGTCGCTTGGCCAGTAAGGGATCAGCGTTGATGTAAGGCAGCACCGCAAACCCCTCTTTGACCAATTGTTCTGCCGCTTCCAGGGTGCCAATCGGATCGGGCAGCAGGTACTTGGCATCCGGGATCACCTCGAGTTTGACAAAGTTATTATCTGCTTGACCTAGCAGCTTCGCCATTTCCCGCCCCAGCCGGGCTACTCGAATCGCTTCTTCAGCTGTTTTACATCCCGCTGTGTTAGGCAACATCCAGAGTCGCGACCAGTCTAAGGCTTCGGCTAGGCCCTCGTGGCCCGGAGCGGCGGTCTGCACCCGGCGTACAGCTACCGTGACAATCTCACAGCCACTGGCGGCAATACTCTCTCGCATGATCTCAAAATCGCTGTACTTGCCAGTCCCGGTCATCAACCGTGACTTAAACCCTCGGCCAGCAATGGTTAATCCTGGATCAACACGGGTAGTATCGGCATGGGGAGCTGCGATCGCAGTAGAGTGAGTCAAGGTCATAGGGGGTGTAGTCAGTGAAGGAACAGTGGGGTAAGTCAGGGACGGCACCGGGGCCGCGGTGAGCGGACGGTGGAACCGCTGCCAAGAAAAGGGAGCCAGTTGCTGATCTGGGCTATGGAGAATCGACTGCGCAATTAACCGAGCCGTAATTGGAGTGAGCAAGATGCCATTGCGGTAGTGGCCAGTGGCCAGGGTGAGGTTACGGGCCGGGCCAGGCCCCAAAATCGGCCATTGGTCAGGGGTAGCAGGGCGGTAGCCCCACCAGGTTTGCTCCAAACAAAAATCGGCCAATAGCGGTAACAGGGCCGTCGCCCGAGCCAACAGGTGATGTACGCCTCCGGCGGTATTGCCAGGGGTAAAGCCCACATTCTGACTGGTGGCCCCCAAGATAATCCGTCCATCCTGTCGTGGCACAATGTAGGTATTTTCCCCAAAAATCACCCGTTGCAGGGGTTGGGGTGTGCCATAACCTGGGGGCACTTTCAGGCTGGCCATCTCCCCTTTTGTGGGAAACACTGGCAATGGCAGTAGATCGTGGCTCCAAGCGCCAGTCGCCAAAACCACATGGTCAGCTGAGAAATCACCAGCTTGGACCGTACACACCCGCTCAACCTGCCCCTGATACTGGCGCATCGCGGTAGCCCCTACTCCTTCGTGGAGGGTGACACCAAGATCGATCACAGCACTACGTAAAGCCTGCACCAGGGCCTGGTTATTGACTTGACCTTCCTCTGGATACCAATCAGCGCCAACGATATGGTCACCTAAACCAGGCTGATACCACCCTAAGGTTTCAGCTGTCAGCCATTGGCCGTTGACGGCTGGCCAATCGACCGGCTGCTGCTGCCGGGGGGCTAAAATGCCACAGGGCCAGTAGCCTACTGATTGTCCAGTCAACGCTTCTAGCTTGGCCACCCAGTCAGGGTATAGGGCTAAGCTGGCCAGGCACAAATCCAACATAGGGCCAGGGGATAGCCCCTCTGCCCGGGGAGCCAGCATACCTGCCGCCGCATGGCTGGCAGCAGCGGCGAAATCTTTACTGAGAAGGGTGACCGTGGCCCCCTGTTGGCGGAGTTCTAGGGCGATCGCCAGCCCAATAATGCCACCCCCTACGATCAGGACATCAGTCCCCTGCTGTGTCATGCAATCACGCTCATTGGCTACTGTCACGGGCTAGCAGAAACGTCGTAGTCGCAGGGCATTTACCTGAGCCCCAGCCGCTACCCCAATCACTACCCCAGTGTTATTTTAGGCCACTTACCATAGGGCTGGGATGGCGTCTAAGTCGCTATCATCTGGGGGCGCTACCCCAGGCCGCACCAAGTCAGGCTGAACCGGGGAAACATCCCCAAACTCAGAGGCTGATGCATCAGCCTCTGTTTGAGGGATGACATGATTGGGGGCTGGACTAAGGGTCGGCGCTGCCAGGTCTGAGAAAATGTCCTGCTGATCCGTCAAGGCACTGTCTGGAGCCATGGGCACAGCTGCATTCGCCTGGCTTTGACGTCTAATAATTTGCCCAGCCCGTTCAATAGGCCGAGTGCCTAGGGCCTCCTGCTCAGGGGTAGAGGCCCTAGGGCCCCGATCATTGGCCCCGCCGCCAATCGGCCCCAGTCCAGAGACAATGGCCATGAATAGGGTCGCCAAAATCCCACCGATCACATAGCGATTCATCACCGCTCTCCTACATACTCTGGTTCTATCATCGCCCAGGAGCCCGTACTTGGCACACGAATTACCGTGATAGGACAAAAATCACCCAACCTACTGGGTACAGGTGGCCAAAATGTGATGATCCAGGGGGGACAATTGCGGCAGCCGATACATCCCCTGTACTTGGGTTTGAACTGCCCCCCCTGTGGTCGTGGCCAGGGCTGTGCTACTCCGGGTCAACGCCACCTGATGCGTCCATTCGCCCTGGTCATAGGCATCAACCACCGTCAAGTTTAGGGCTTGGTGATCGACCGTGCCATGAACACAATCAAAGGACGATGAGGGTTGATAGAGGCCACCAGTCAACCTGCTGTTTTGCACTTCAAACACGAGGTAGGTGGCACCAATGGTATCGGCCACGGGCGATTCACCATAGAGGTAGGTGCCATCGGCCAGGGAAGGTGAACTGCCAACAGCCCCCTGGGCGGTGGCCCATAAACCCAGAACGGCCCCTACCGCAGTGGCTATATGGGCTAGGTGAGTTAGGCAACGTTGCTGCCAGGGGGAAAGGGGGCATGGGCAGGCAGATGAGTTCGGGAGTAAAGACAGGTCAGCCATGGCAGGAGGGTTGTTTCGACCCCATTACTATCCCGTGATGGTTAACCTAGGGTGGTGACCCTTGGCCCAAGGCTTGAGTGAGATGAGGACGTGGTGAGTGTGATTTCGATCACAGCAAAGGGGCCAGATGGCGGCATGAGGCTATAGCGCCCTCTTAGTCACCCGCTAGGGCAGGCCCATCAGTCTGCCCTTACTCCGTTACTTCCTATCTCCCCACTCCCTCCTACAGCCCTATTCCCCAGGCTTGGTCCTAGCCCCTATCGATAGTAGCGATCCAAGCGTAGTAAGGTTTCTAGCAGCACATTGGCCCCTTGCGTGCATTCTTCGGGGGTGGTGTATTCCACCTCTGAATGGCTAAACCCGCCTTCACTCGGCACGAAAATCATACCCATATCAGTAAAACGCCCCATTTCTAAGGCGTCATGGCCAGCTCGACTAGGCATAGGCATATGACTTAACCCAAGGTCACGACTGGCTTCCGCCACAATCCCTTGAATATGGTCTGCCGCTGGGCTGGGGGCCACATTCAGCTGAGGGACCACTTCGATCGTAGTATGGGTGGCTCGGGCAATCGTATCCAGTTCGGCGCGCAGGTCGCTGACCAGGGTATCAATCACCACCTGGCTTAAGTCGCGGACATCTAGGCTAGCCTGCACCTTACCCGGCACAATGTTGGCGGCATTAGGCCATACCTGCAAGGCACCGACAGTGGCCACCCGCGCCCCAGGCGGGTTGGTCGCCAATCGATTTACGGCTAGCACCACCTGTGCCGCCGCCACTAGGGCATCTTGCCGTTGATCCATCGGCGTGGTGCCAGCATGGTTGGGGCGGCCAGTGATGTGGATTTGGTAGCGCTGCAGGCCTACCACCCCTTGAACAACACCAATTTGGGTCTGAGCCATTTCCAGCACTCCCCCTTGTTCCACATGGAGCTCCACAAAGGCACAAATATCTTGGCGGGTGCAGCGGGCCTTAAATAACTGAGCCCAATTTCCCCCAGCCTGATTCACGCACTGATCAATGGGGCGACCATCCTTGCGATGGTAGTCAGCGGCGTCCAGGGAGGCGGTGCCAGCCATGGCGCGGCTACCAATCATGGTATCTTCTTCGTCGGCAAAGACAATCACCTCGTAGGGGTGGTCTAGCTCGATGTTGTTTTCTTGCAGGGTGCGAGCGATTTCTAGCCCCGCTAGCACCCCTAGGGTGCCGTCAAATTTGCCGCCGCAGGGAACGGTATCAATGTGTGACCCTGTGGCTAGGGCAGGACCGTGAGTTTTACCCTGACGCCGCCCAATCATGTTGCCAGCGGCATCAAATCGTACCTCAAGACCCGCTTCCAGCATCCAGCGACGCACCAGTTCTCGCCCTTGCAAGTCCTGGGAACTAAAGGCAAGGCGACAAATACCGCCATTGTCGAGCTGACCGATTTGAGCTAAGTCATCTAGACTTTGGTTCAGACGCTTACCATTGATGCTCAGAGTTTGCAGCAAAGTCATAGGATTCTATGGGGTGGTGAGGTGGAAATGAGTTTAAACAAATCTTAATTAATCATCATAGTGCCTGTGGCACTGTATACAGTCCATTGTATACAATCTGAGGCGGACTTTTGCTTGTGGAAAACCTTCCGGGCAACCGCTACCCGCGAACGGCATCGTTCAGGATAGGTCGCTCAGCCCTCGAGCACTGAAAGTTGAGCGAAGTCAAAACCTGACTGCTTAGTACACTATTAACCCGTAGATCGCTTAGCTTACCCAGTGGTGACTAATGGCGAATCGCAGCAGTTCTGAGCGATTGCTGGTATCTGTTTTGCGCAGTAAGCTGCTGACGTATTTCTCCACCGTTCTAGGACTGAGAAATAAGCGATCGCCGATTTGGGCATTAGACAAGCCATCGGACAATAGGGCCAGCACATCCTGTTCACGGGAGGTCAGATCAGAGGATAGATCGACGAGTGGAACGATGGGGCTAGGGGGAATCTGACTGGAACCACCAGACTCTAGCTCTATGGCTCGCTGCTGGGCTGTATTTAGAGCGACTTGCTGAATCCAAGTAGACTGCATCAACTGCGATCGCTCCAGCAAATTCCGTACCACAGCCCCCAACTCTTGTAACTCGAAGGGTTTCGGCAAGTAGGCGTCACAGCCCATCTGATACCCCTTAATGCGGTCCTGCATTTGGTTGTGGGCCGTCAAGAAAATCACTGGCATCAGCCGAAATGCTGGATGCTGACGAACCCCCTGCACCAGGGCATAACCGTCCAATTGGGGCATGCCCACGTCAGTAATCACCAATTGGGGTTGATAATCAAAAACCTGTTGCAGGGCCATCTTGCCATCGGTTGCCATAACAACCGAATAGCCCTCCAGCTCAAGATAATCACAGATTGAAAGACGAGTACCTGCATCGTCTTCTGCAATCAAAATTGTCAACGGCATAATTATGTACCTAGTCTAGCTCCGACCCCGCGCTCTGTTCTAGTTCCAGAAGAGGTTGATGGAACCTACAATCAAAACATAGGACCAAGGCACATACGACCAAGGCGCTCTATGCCTCTTACCGGTCTCTCCAAGTGCGATCACACTTAAAAAGAGCTAGTCATCTAATGATGCTTACTTTATAGAGTAAGGGAATAATCAAGTAGGCACTATTATTTGTTGCCGAAGTTAAACCTGAGAAGAGTGCGCGATGCTATTCTTCTTAACTTTGATGTCTTTTTCTATTTTTGCCCACAAACCAGCTTTACTGTGCTACGTCTGCCTACCCCAAGCGATAGCCAAATCCTCGCACTGTTTTCAGGTAAGTTGGCTGGCTGGGATCGGCTTCTAGCTTTTCCCGAATCCAACGAATATGGACATCCACCGTTTTGTTGTCACCCATAAAGTCGTGACCCCAGACCTGATCAATGATTTGATCCCGTGACCAGACCCGGCGCGGCTGACTCATAAACAGTTCCAAAATCCGGAACTCCTTGGGGGACAGGTTGACCTCAGCCCCTTTCAAGAAAACTCGACATTCCTGGGGATGTAAGGTGATGTCTTCGAAGGTGAGGGCCTGGTCCTGCTTGAGGTTAGTTTTGTTTTGCTGTCGCCGCAGTAACGCCCGACAGCGGGCCACCAACTCACGCATGCCAAAGGGTTTTGTCAGATAATCGTCAGCTCCGATTTCCAGGCCAACGACTCGATCGGTTTCAGTGCCCTTAGCACTCAAAATCAAAATGGGCACGTCAATGCCTTGATGGCGTAGTAATCGACAGAGGTCTAAGCCATTCATCCCAGGCAGCATCAAGTCTAGGATGACCAAGTCAATGGGTAAGCGCTTCTGGCGGCTAGACGCGGCGGTCCCTCCCAACATATCTAAGGCTGAGAGGCCATCTTCGGCAATCAGAATGTCGAACCCTTCTTCGGCCAACCCAAGAGAAACGGTTTCTCGAATTAATGCTTCGTCTTCAACAACCAAAATTCGCCCTAGGCCAACCCGCACATTTGACTGGTCTTGTAGCGCAATATCCAGAGCACTCATACACAATGGTTAAAGACTATGTTCAAATCATAGCAGCCGATTTCCCTCCCTGAACATTGCCTAAACCTGAGCAGTGCTAAACCAACTCTGCCCAGCCAACAGCTACCCCTGTACCAGGGCCTCAATGGCCCCAGCCTGGGTGGGTAAATCAGCCGTTAGGACTGCGCAGCCGTGGTCGGTCAACTGCACGTCATCTTCAATCCGAATGCCGCGCACATCTCGAAATTGGTCTAACCTGGCCCAGTTCACGGCATCGTCGTAGTTTCCGGACTGGCGAGCGGGGTGAAGGATACCGGGCACCTGGTAGAACCCAGGCTCGATGGTGACCACCATGTTGGCCGCCAGCGGCCGGTCGAGGCGCAGGTATTTCAGGCCAAAGCGAGAACTCCGCGATCGCCCCGGCGCGTAACCTGCAACATCTCCCAAATCTTCCATGTCATGTACGTCCAGCCCCAACAAATGACCAACCCCATGGGGAAAGAACAGAGCATGGACATCCCGCTCCACCAAGCTGTCTGGGGCACCGCGCAGAATGCCGACATCAACCAGTCCCGCAGCCAGAGTCCGGCAGGCGAGCAGGTGGATATCCCGGTATTCCACCCCTGGTTTGGCCGCAGTAATGCAAGCATCATGGGCCGCCAGGACCAGATCGTAAATGGCTCGCTGGGTGGGCGAGAACTGCCCCGACACTGGCCAGGTGCGGGTAATGTCTGAGGCCCAACCACTAACCGCTTCGGCCCCGACATCGGCTAACAGCAAATCGCCAGGGGCGATGGGGTGATGGTATTGCTCGTTGTGCAACACCTCGCCGTGGATGGTGACGATGCTGTTGTAGGCGCAGGTCATGTTGTGGCCGATAATTACCTGCTCCATAGCGGCCCGTACCTGGGCTGCGGTTGTCGCTGTCGGGGTGGCCGCCATACCGGCAACATGGGCCTGCACTGACACACTGGCCGCTGTTTTGATCTGCGCTAGGGCCAGATCGTCATGGCTGAGGCGAACCAAGGCGATCGCAGCCGCCAACGCCTTGGATGCTGCCGCATCGGTTTCAGCAGTGTTTTCAGACAGCTGTCCCGATAACCCTGCCTGGTTTGGCAGCATCGTAGCCCCTGGCAAATGCTGGGCCAAGTCAGCTAAAGGGTAAGCCGCTGAGGCGTTTATTTGGGCCGCCACCTGATCTCGACTGGGCATGGGGCCATGCCAGAGGGCTGCCCCAGGGGCAGGATCATCCATAAATAAAATCGCGATCCCCTGGTCTAACTTAATCGCCGCATTGACAAGGGATTGACCAGCAAAGTATAGAAAGTGGCTACTGGCTCGAAAGGGGTAAACATTGGCTGGAAAATTCCGGGCTGCCGGTTGTCCAGACCATAACACCACCGCCCCTGGATACTGATGAGCCAAACGTTGGCGTCGTTGGGCTACAATTTGCTGCCGATTAAGTTCTGTCAACGTTGCCATCTCTGCTATCCTTGCTCACTGGTGACCGATCTGGCCGTCTCACCCCACCCACCATTGGAAAAACTCTCCAGAGCCTGGGCAGGCTGACTACAATAAAAACAATAATAAAGTTTTTGTTCAGAACCCCTTTTGGAAACAGTTCACATGCACTATCTTAAATGATGTGCTGAGTCAGTTCCACAGGACTTCTATGGTCGTATCGCCGTTTAGGTTTGGTATCGCCATGGGGTCTATCTAGGGTATCTATTTAAGGTATCTATCTAAGGTGTCTATCTAAACTGACGCCCAATGGCGCACAATAATGGCGAATGGCGCATACTGACTTAGCTAACGTTGGCTAACCTTGACTAGGGGCAGCACTATGGCGTCCTTGACGATTCGGCCAGGGTCACAGGTACGGTTGAAAGGGCAGGATGATCACGTTCCTGATTTTTTGGTAATCAGATGCGATCGCGATCGCTGCTGGATTCGTCAACAAGATTGGGGACCTGACGCGGAGCTTAATGTCCGCTTCACCCAGTTGTTTATTCCCGATCAGTCCCGCCAGACTACAGGTGGCGGTATGTCTCCTGAACCAGCACCTTTGAATCCGGTAACCTGCGATCGCGAGCTCACAAATCCACTGTCAACCGAGTCACCATCCATGGGTATATCTTCAGATCATCCTGTGAGCCCGGATTCTCAGCCACCCAATAATGTGATTTATCTGGATGACTATCGCCGTCGCCGGGCTCACTAAAGCTCACTCAAGATAGATCGGCGATTAAAGTGATTTCTGGATAACAGAATACCCTCGTAGGCTGGGCAAAGCTTGGGTTCCCACTCACCGATAGCTTGGCTGGGCACGGGTAAGGTTCTCTGCTCATCCTACGTAGAGGGAAAATCTTTCTTAGAGAGCGCCTAAGG
>SLIY01000298.1 GCA_007135385.1 Leptolyngbyaceae cyanobacterium CSSed165cm_216 | reverse complement strand
TTCGCGTCCAAAAAAGCTCAAGCCCAGTACTATGACCGCATCTGGTTCTCTAGAATCCAATCCATGCGCTGTCATCTACCCCCTTGGAAGGCTGCATAAAGATGTGTCAGGCAGTCAGGGTTGTTGGTCTTGCCATCCTCGGGTCAAGCACGGAACGTTATCAGGAACTCAAGATTGGTGACCCAATCTTTATTGTACTTTCAAATTGAAAGTACTACTTGGTAATACTGGGTTAGACAACCTGAAAAGTAAAGCAGGTTTTAGATTTTGTTTACAAATGAAAATCCCCATGGCTAAAGGGAGCCAAAAATGTCCAAAGTAACCTCAGCCCTCCCAGGGGTAATCCTTTACCTTTCTTAACACCGTCTGGGTGCCTTAATGATGGGGCAGCGGTTTTACACCATGGCTGAGGAAGTTAATCCGCCAAAGTATGAGATTTCTCGAATCAAGGTGATATGAAGCGGAGGAAACGTTCTATCAAGCAACCTCAGGTTTCGGCGTTGCTGAATAGCAGTATGATTTCGCGGAACCCTGAACGGAGTCGCAAGGCTTGCAAGAACCGATTCATACCTTGAGTCAGCAACGCCCATTATGGAGTTAGCTAAAGCGAGTCAGCGCAATCCAGACCAAATGCTGGTGCGCCTGGTGTTGTTGGGCTTACGGGTTTACGAAAAAGCGATCTCGCGGATGGACGCAGAGATTGAGGGTGGGCCGGAGGTTGTCTCGTAGCTTTCGACACCATTTTCAATAGTTTCGTCCGGATTCTGTCTGTCAACTCAGTACAAATGATGTACTGGTGATATTTGCTACGCATTTATTTGCGTAGCGGAGCGATGGCCTGTTTGCCCCAGGGTCGTAGTCGCTGGTGTCACCACCGTTGCACACACAGAGTTGGACTGAGATGACGAAAATGTTGAAGCAACGCTTTGGGGGCAGAGCATTGGGGGCCATTTCCACTCTTGCTGCTGTGGTCATCCGTAGGCCGGTAGCGAGGTAGGGGCATCATGGCTCGATTTTTGACGCGCCGCTATGTGGCTGTGACCTGGGCGGAGGCGATTCGACTGGCCGCTTTAGATGAAACGCCTTGGTCGGAAATTCAGCAGGCTGGAGCGGTGTACCTGCTGCATCGGGAGGAGTGGTGGGCCTGGTGGTCGGATGAGCGGTTGACGACGGCGATCAGTTTGCCGTCGTCGCTATGCCCCCAGAGCCTTTCGCCCGATGCGATCCGCCTGATTTCGGAGGTATTTGAGAGTGATGGTGGGGCTCCTGCCTGTGGGTGGGTAACGCTGGCACGGGTAGAGCAGGTGTTAAGCCGAGAGCGGTTGCCATCACCCGAGAATACCGGTAGCTATGATTGGATCACGCTGGAGCGGTTGACGGTGCGGTTGACGGATGGCTCGGAGGGGAGTCTTCAGTGCTGGTGCCGGGGCTACGACGAGGGCTTTGAGTGTGACATGGAATGTCAGCCTTCTACCGATCCCTAAGGTCATCGCGCCGAATAAGATTTAGTATAGATGAACTAATCCCTTGTTGGTTTCCATGAGTTTCCCTGTCCCCGGCGATGCCATTGAGCAGAGCCTAGATCTGAACCACCACCTGATCCACAACCCCGCTGCCACCTTCTTCATGCGGGTCGAGGGGGATATGGTGGTTGGCCAGGATGTACACCCAGGGGATCTGCTGGTGGTGGATCGCTCCCAAGCCGCCCAGGATGGCTCTTTGGTGGTGGCCGCCATCGCTGGTACCCTCCAAGTCCTGCACGTCGAGCAGCACCACGGTCGTCTGCTGCCCCCTGGTTGGCAACTGGGTACAGAAGGGGACATCAACATCTGGGGCGTTGTTACCAACCTGATTCGCAAGGTGTAGCCATGTTTGCCCTGGTCGATTGCAGCCGACCTCACCGACTACGGCCACAAGATTCGCACCACGGTCAAACAGTGGACCGGCATCCCAGTCTCGGTGGGCATCGCCAAAACCAAAACCCTGGCGAAGCTAGCGGCCCACGCCGCCAAGCGCTACCCCAGCCTGAATGGAGTGCTGGACTTTGGCACCCTGGCCGACCCCGATACCGTGCTGGCCAGCCTCGATGTGGGGGAAGTATGGGGCATTGGTCGCAACCTGAAAGCCAAGCTCAATGGCATGGGCATCAAAACCGTGCTCCAGCTCCAGCAGGCCGATGAACGGCTGATCAAAAAGAAGTTTGGAGTACTGGGCCTAAGAACCGTTTTGGAACTGCGCGGCACCCCCTGTTTCCCGATGGAGCCGGTGGCCGCCCCCGTCACCATGCGGATTGTCTCCCGCTCCTTTGGCCACCTGGTCACAGAACTATCAGACATCAAAGAGGCCGTAGCCACCTACACCACCCGCTGTGCCGAAAAGCTCAGGGTCGATGGTCTGCTGGCGAGTCACTTCACAGTCACCATCCGCACCAGCTACTACCGCCCCGAGAACCAGTACGCCGCCGCCCGCTCAGTGCAGCTGGACCCACCCACCCACGACACCGCTGTGCTGATCCATGAGGCGATGAAACTAGCTGAAGCGGCCTTTACCCCCGGCTATGAGTACCTGAAGGCCAAGGTGATTGCCACCGAGCTAACCCCGGTAGGCGAGGTGCAGGGCAGCTTGTTTGCCGCCCCAGTGGATACTGAGAAGCGCGAGAAGCTGATGCAGACCATGGATAGCCTCAACCGCAAGCTCTGCCCCGATGCCGTCAAGTTTGGGGCTCTGGGCCTCAAGCCCACCTGGGCGATGCGGTCAGACTATTTCTCGCAGCGCTACACCACCCACTGGGGAGAGCTGCCGACTGTGAAGGCTTGGCAAACGACTAGGGACCAATCAACAAGACTGTCCTGTGAAACCGTTTTATAGAACAGCTCCAGAACCGGGAAACCTAGAATTTAGGTTTCCCTGGCTGTTGCCTTTTCCAGATCTCATGCGGTTCCTGTTCCTCAAACTACCTTCGCTAATCACCAGAACCCTCTTCTACCTGGCGGTTTTCTTAACTCCAGTGTTAGGCGTCTGGCTGGCGTCATCTCTGGTGGCCTACGTCAACGGTCCCAAGCTACTGACCGTCTTCTCTGGCATTTTGTTGTTTCCCCTGGTACCCATCCTGTGGGACATGGGGGGCCGCAAAAAGCGAATGTCTGGGATTCTCACCTGGGGCGATCGCATTGTCTTGAGAACGCTGCTGCTCAACCTGGCCTTCCTCTTCCTGCTGCTGGCGCTGCGACCCCAAACCTCATTTCTAGCCTTGTCTACCCGTGGCGATTGGTTTCTAGATGGCATGTATGGGCCACAGGCAGAACTCGCCCGCAAAGGGCTTTTCACCGCCGCCAGGAGTCTGGAAGGACTGTACCTAAGATTCCATGACAACCCCTTTGACCAGTACGCCGATACAACCCAGGTACGGCCCCAGCCAGCTCCCCAACCCAACCCCATAGGACAGACTGGATCGGGTAAGGGCTGGCCTTGGACAGGCGTGGGCCTTCACCCGGCAGTGGTCAACATGCCCGCCAGCGCCGAAACCAGCATTGAGTCAGTGGCCCAGTACATCGCCAGCCAGGAAAATGACCCGATGCTGCGGGTCAAGGCGCTTCATGACTACGTGGCCGATCGCATTGCCTACGATGCCCCTAACTTCTTTGCTGGGATCTATCCCCCCCAGGATGCGGAGACGGTGTTTCAGCGTCGAGTGGCGGTCTGTGCGGGCTACGCCAAGCTGCTGGAAGCCCTGGGCCAGGCGATTGGCGAAGAGATTGTCTACGTCACGGGTGATTCCCGAAATTCCACCAGCGACCTTGAAGGCCAGCGCCACGCCTGGAATGCGGCCAAGATCAACGGCCAGTGGTATCTGATCGATCCCACCTGGAACAGCGGTTCTGTGGATCGGGCATCAGGCTTCAAAAAGGGCTACAAGACTGACTACCTG
>SLIY01000239.1 GCA_007135385.1 Leptolyngbyaceae cyanobacterium CSSed165cm_216 | reverse complement strand
TTACTCATGGGCAGGGGAGAAATCCGGGTTCCCTGGCCGGCGGCGGGAACCAGGCCAACAATCCGCTGGGATAGAGTCATGGCATAACCTGCTAGAACAATTTACGATTATGCCGGGTGGTCATCCCCCTGTCTTCGTCTATGCAAATTCTGAGACTTAACGGAAGAATACCCTGGGGGTAGCATCTCAGTCGAGTGCAAGACTCCCAGGGTGTTCCTTCCCTATTGTGCACACCCCACAGAAGTTGGGAGGTCGCTACCTTTTGTTATTTGTGATACCACTCTTGAAGACGTGGACAATGCTAGGTGGGTGGATTCAGAAAGCGCCCGGCAAACTTCATCACCGTTCCTAGATCGGTGCTGTTGCCAGAGCCAGAATTGAGAAAGGCATCTAACAAGGCATTGCCGCCCTGGGTTGCACCAGGCTTAGCGGCTCCCATCCCAAGCAGCCCCATCACCATGGGTAACAACTTCGGCAACATCGCCTGGACCATGCCAGCATTCAAGCCACTTTTTTGGGCCACAGATTGAATCAGCTGCTGTTGCATCTGCGGTGGAATCGCGGACTGCAAGCCTGTCAAACTACCACCAGCATTGGCCAGTTGACCGATCAACCCATCCATCTGGCCGCCCCCCATAGTAGCCGACTGCTGCTTGAGGGCGGGTTGCAGGGCACCGCCCAGGGAATTGAGAACCGAGGCCATCTGGTCCTGTTTGAGACCCTGGCTAGCGGTGAGTTGCTGCACTGAGTTCATGACAGAGCTGAGTTGGTCAATGCTCCCTTGTTGATTAGGGTTATTGATCGAGCTAAGCACGTTGAAGAAAAGAGACATGATTTTGACTCCTGAAGATAGCAATACACTCAACGATTAGAGAGGAAATGGCGACCCTAGGGCGATCGCCACTGCGGTAAGCGGATGCAACCATCTCGCCATCGCTAGGGTCAGGCGGCCGGAACCCTAACATGGAGCGATCGCACTAGCCTTAGCCATTGCCCATCTGCGGTTAAATAGCCGAGCTCGGCCACATAATCGCGATCGGGTATGGGTACTGTCACATGTCGGTCTGGGTCAGTTTCGTGCAAGCTGTATTCCTCGGTCCTGTGAGCCGCCTGGTAATCAAGCTCTAAGTTAGTAGCGTCATGAATCCGCAAGGCGAATGTCTGGCCCCCCTGATTCTTAAGAGCCTGACGATGAACCTCAGCAATTTCCCAGTAGGCATAGGCACCAGTCTGACTCCGCGGCACTAAAATCAGTTTGGTTTCGCCGTGTTCATCAGACTGAATGCCCGTGCCCGCTAAGGTTGGCGAGGCTAGGGGCTGGGTGCGGCCGGCCCGGTTGGCCACCGCTCCCACAACGGCGGCGGTAGCTCCGCCAGCCACAGCGGTTGCCGTCCGACTACTGCCTTTGGGAAAGGCACGGCCAAGACCACCATTGGTACGATTATTAGGCCTACCAGCAGTAGCAGGCAGGGCTGACGTCGGCAGGGCCGTTTCACCATTGACTGATTTCGCTGCCGCTGGCACTTGCACCGGCTCTGACCGGGCAAGGCTTTGCCAGCGATTGCCAGGATCCATGTACCCCACGTCCACCTGATAGTCGCGATCGCTGATCGCAATGGGAAGGTGCAGATCCCCCTGGGTGGCCAACTCCCCGTCAAACTGCTGCATACTGTTGTAGTCGACCCCAGGGGTGCCCGTCGTCGTTGTAACGTCGTATAGCCGCAGTTTTAGATCGCAGCCATTAGCTTTCAAGTCTTTCACCTGGCGAGGTGGTAACTCCCAGTAGGCATAGGCATGTTGACTGTCGCGCGGGGTTAAGATAGCCCGGGCAGGTGGTTCTAGCTCTGGTTTGGGCTGGGTGGCGGCCGAGGTAGCCAACCCGGCTGCACCGACCGCCGCTGCCCCTGCCGCTGTCACCTTATAGTCGTTAAAACTAACGCAGGCGGGTACGCGCACAGCGTCCGATCGAACCAGAGCCTGCCATTGATCCTGCTCGTCCCGGTAGCCTAACTCGACCAAATAGTCTCGATTATCTTGGGCAATGGGCAAATGTTTGTCCCCCACGGCCACTGTGTCGCAGTCAAACTGGCGAGTACTGTGGGGGGACTGGTAACCCCCATTGGCCATATCTGTGACATCCTGTAACTGCAGGGCTAAATCATAGTTCTGGCGCCGTAAAGCCTCAATTTCGGACTCGGGTATTTCCCAATAGGCATAGGCATCCCGGCAATTACGAGGGGTCAGGATAATGCGCTTTGGCTCAGCGGCGGCCCCCACAGGTGCGGCTACAGGCGCTTGGCCTTTCAAGAGCCACCACAGTAAACCGCCGAGGATGGGCAGGGCTAAAAGCCAAGGCCAGAAGGCCGGACCTGCGGTTGGCTCGGTGGCGATAGGTGCTGGCTCAACCGATTCCGCTTGGGCTGGTTCAGGGGCAACGGGTTGGGCAGCCGCTGGATCATCATCTGGGTCTGCGGGGTCTGCCGGGGCAGGAGCCTCACCAGCAAGCTCCTGCTCCGGCGCCGCGGCAATGGCAGCGGCATTCTCGGGACGCACTGCAAACCCCAAGAAAGCCAGGGCAGCGCTACTGGGGTCGTTGGCGTTATAGGCATAGTTCAACGGTTGCGAGAAGGGATACTGCTCGTCGTCCGGTAGGGTGTCGTGCATGGGCACGATCCTAACGGCGGGATTGTTCAGCACCTGTTCGACAATGGCATAGCTAATACCGTTGTCCCCCAAGGTATCAATTACAGCGCTGGTGCTGTCTTCGTCGGGGGTAATGGCTCCATTTGCTGCGACAAATGGAGCCGCTTGAAACACCGGATAATTTTGGAAGGCTTGGCGGGTGTCACTGGTGACAGGGCGATCAACTAGAACGATCGGGGCATTGGGTCCACCCACTTCGGACCAGTTGGTAATTTCACCTCGAAAAATTTGGGCAAATTGCTCCACCGTCAGGCTCCCCTCGAAGGGGTTATTAGGCCCAATTAAAATGGCAATTTTACTGCGGGTTACCGGCACTTCTTGCAGTCCTGCAGCAATTTCGGCATCGGTTAGATTACGACCAATGGCCGCTACGTCAGTGTTGCCGTCCAGTAGGGCTTGAATGGCGGTGTCAGAATCATCGTAAGTGATTTGCAGATCGACATCCCCGAATTGGTCAGAAAAACGCGATCGCAACGCTCCATTCACACGCCGCATCGACTCGCTACTGGTGATAGATAAGGTTGTGCCTGGCTCTAAATTAGTGGGAATGTCTACCCCCGCCAGCGGGTCAGGGGATTGAGCCCAAAGACTGCGATCGGGGTATAACGCTACTGTAAAAGCAACGATTGCCGATGCAGTCCCTAGCCAAAGGAGTAAATTGCTCCGCTGATTGACGGTACTGCTACGTTGGAACATGATCAAGCACTGGGAAAGTTATAGTAAACAGAAACTCAAACTAAAGAACGACCTAGAAGCTCTTTGAGCTCAACACTATCGCTAGAAACTATCGATAGAATTAACGCCTGTTATTGTCGGGGATAAAATCAATCTTTTTTCTGGATAAAGATTGCTTTGAACGGTATCAAGTAAACTAAATACTCAGTCAAAAATTAATTCGATTCAAACGGTGATAGAGCTCTGTACACATAGCCCTAATGCGATCACCCAGGCGTACTCTTGGTAGAGTAGAGCAGAAATATAAGAATTTAATAAATGTAGGTTTCATTACAATAAAGATCCGAAGCACCAGCCAGATCCTATAACCCCATCCCGATTCTTTGTGGTTCTATTTTTATATTTTTAGCCTATAGATTTTTGCCCTATAAAAAACCTCAACCCTAAGAAAAGAAAAAGGGCTGAGGCGCATTGGTCGTTCCATTTATGGTCGTTGGTAAGAACTATAGACCCCAAATATAAGAGATTGATAAGAACGAAGCCCTAAATTCGGCCTATTA
>SLIY01000436.1 GCA_007135385.1 Leptolyngbyaceae cyanobacterium CSSed165cm_216 | reverse complement strand
CTATTCTAAAGAAGCAGAGCACGTTAGACTGAAGCCTACCCTAGGAAAACTCACCTGCCCCTGTTTCCGAGCTCAATAGCCTAGAGCGGGATACTTTTTTTAGATGGAATACGCTAAGGCTGAACCGAATGCTAGATCGACTGCTTGATATCTCGACTAACTTTGGGGTTGACACCCTGCTGCTGTTGCCGGTGCTAATTATCCTGGAGGCGGTCTTATCGGCCGATAATGCCATTGCCCTAGCCGCCATTGCCCAAGGGCTGGAAGACGAAAAAGTCCAGCGGCGGGCGTTGAACTTTGGGTTGATGCTGGCCTTTGGGTTACGGGTAGGGTTGATTTTAACCGCCGGCTGGGTGCTACGGTTTTGGCAGTTTGAGGTGATGGGGGCGGCCTACTTGTTGTGGTTGGTGTTTAAGCACTTCACCTCAGAAACGGACGATGAAGCTCACCACCATGGCCCCCGGTTTAATACCATCCTGCAGGCCATCCCCGTAATTGCGTTTACAGATCTAGCCTTTTCTTTAGATAGTGTAACCACGGCGCTGGCCCTGTCTAAGGATGTGGTAGTCATTTTGATGGGGGGGACGATTGGCATTATTACCCTGCGGTTTATGGCGGGGCTGTTTATTCGTTGGCTGGATGAATTTGAGTACTTAGAGGATGCTGGTTTTATCACCGTCGCTTTTGTGGGCATTCGTCTGCTAGTGCGCGTGATTGATCCTGGTTTGGTGCCGCCTGAATGGGTGATGGTGGCGATGGTGGCGATCGTGTTTGCCTGGGGATTTTCTAAGCGTACTGAAACGGATAACCATGGACTAGACGGCGATAACCAAACCCCCAGCCATAGGTTGAACGGGAATGGCAAGGTGCCCATTTTGTCGGATGACGTGGCCTACGCAGAGGACACTACCCTGACCGGAGATGACAGTCCAGAGGTGAATGTGGCTGAACCCTATTAGCGCGTTGGTCTCGTCTGTTAAGATTCCAAGGCGGTGCACCAATCGCTCCAGCCACCGACATAGAGTTGGGCCATGGGCTTACCTGCCAGGGTCTGAGCCAGCAGGTTGACGCAGGCCGTGACCCCTGAGCCACAATAGACCATGACTGACTGGGCGGTGTCTAACCCCGCCCAATACTGAGCCAAGTCGGTTGGGGATCGCATCCAGCCGTCAGCGCTTGACACGTCTTGCCAAAAGTAATTGGTGGCCCCAGGGATGTGACCTGCCACTGGATCAATCGGCTCCACTTCGCCCCGATAGCGTTCTGGCGATCGCGAGTCAATTAACAACACCCCTGGGCTGTCTTTGTGATGGCTGACCGCCTGGCGATCGGCCACCATCGCTGGATTGGGGCAGGGTACGAATTGTCCTGTCTTTGGTCGGGGTATGTCCTGACTGACTGGGTACTCTCCCTGGACCCAGCCCTGCCAGCCGCCATCCAGCACCGCGACTCGATCATGACCGAGGTATTTCAGCAACCACCAGAGGCGAGCTGCAAAGGCAAAACGCGAGTCGTCATAGGCCACCACCCATGTGGCAGTAGCATCTGCATTGGTCTGATTGGCAGAAATCACTCCCATGGCGTTGAGCCGATGGCTGAGGCGCTGGATATCGGGCAGGGGATGACGACCGCCCTGGATTTGCCTGGGGCTAGAGAGGTCTTGATTCAGGTCTAAGTAATAAGCGCCTGGAATATGGGCCGTTTGGTATTGTTGATGACCCTGACCGGGGTCTGCCAGGGCAAAGCGACAGTCGGCTACGACCACCTGCTTGTGGTCTAGATGGGCGGCGAGCCAGGCGGGAGAGACCAGATTAACGGGATAGGTCATAGAACGTGCTGCCCAAAAACGACGGTATCAACTCTAGTATTCCAAACGGGGGTCTGGGCTGAAGTACAGACCCAAAAAAAGGCGGATGATACTACCATCCGCCTTTCTATCTTGCTAGCCGGAGCAAGGTCAAGGGCTAAGCTCTAAGAGTGCTGTAGCGCTTTTGATTACTTGGACTCAGGTTCAGAGAACTCAGCATCAATCACATCGTCCTCACCGCCGGTGCTACCACCGTCAGCGGCAGCGTCAGGTCCTGGCGCCGCCTCAGCCCCCTCGCCACCAGCCTGCTGGTACAGGTTAGTGCTGATGCTGTACAGGGTTTGCTGTAGTTCGCTGGTGAGTGATTTGATGGTGTCAAAGTCTTCAGCGGCGATCGCATCTTTCAGCGACTGGATTTGCCCTTCAGCTTTCTCCTTCTCGGCAGCGGGCACTTTGTCACCCATGTCAGCCAACTGTTTCTCAGCTTGGTAAGTGAGCGAGTCCGCCTGGTTCTTCACGTCAATGCGTTCGCGCCGCTCTTTGTCAGCCGCAGAGTTGGCTTCGGCATCCTTCACCATCCGGTCGACTTCAGACTCATCCAGGGTCGAAGCCCCAGAGATGGTAATGGTCTGCTCTTTACCAGTGCCCTTGTCTTTAGCGGTGACATTGAGAATGCCGTTGGCATCGATGTCAAAAATTACCTCGATTTGGGGCACACCGCGCGGAGCCGGGGGGATACCAGACAGCTGGAAGGTACCCAGACTCTTGTTATCGCTGGCCATTTCCCGCTCACCCTGGAGCACTTTGATCTCCACATTGGTCTGACCATCTTGAGCGGTGGAGAAGACCTCAGACTTTTTGGTGGGAATGGTGGTATTCCGAGGAATCAGTTTGGTCATCACCCCGCCCAGGGTTTCCACCCCTAGAGATAGGGGCGTAACATCCAACAGCAGAATGTCTTTGACTTCCCCAGCCAGTACGCCCCCTTGGATGGCGGCACCAATGGCCACCACTTCGTCAGGGTTCACGGTTTCGTTGGGGTCTTTATCTAGGGTGCGCTTCACCACATCCTTAATCGCCGGAATCCGAGTGGAACCACCCACCAGTACCACCTCGTCGATGGCACTCTTGGCGACTTTGGCATCCTTCAGGGCCTGCTCCACAGGAATACGGCAGCGATCGATTAGATCCGCGCACAGTTCCTCGAACTTGGCCCGGGTCAGGGTCATTTCCAGGTGCTTGGGACCATCTTGGGTCGCGGTAATAAAGGGCAGGTTGATTTCTGCTTGGGTAACGCTAGAGAGCTCAATTTTGGCTTTTTCAGCCGCTTCGGTGAGCCGCTGCAGGGCCTGCTTATCTTTCCGCAGGTCAATACCTTCTAGTTTCTGGAACTCAGCCGCTAGGAAGTCAACGATCTTTTTGTCAAAGTCGTCGCCGCCCAGGTGGGTATCCCCAGAGGTGGCCAACACTTCGAATACCCCGTCACCCACTTCCAGGATGGAAACGTCGAAGGTTCCCCCCCCTAGGTCAAACACCAGAATGGTTTCATTGCTCTTGCGATCGAGGCCATAGGCCAAAGAAGCGGCGGTAGGCTCGTTGATGATCCGCAGCACTTCTAGACCGGCAATTTTACCGGCATCCTTAGTGGCCTGCCGCTGGGAGTCATTGAAGTAAGCGGGCACAGTAATCACCGCCTGGGTGACCTTTTCGCCTAAATACTTACCGGCGTCATCGGCTAGCTTACGCAGCACTTGGGCTGAAATTTCTTCTGGGGCAAATTGCTGACCCGCTTGGGGGCAGTCAATTTTGACATTGTTACCGACATTAACCACTTTGTAAGCGACCTCTGTCGATTCCGTCTTGACTTCGTCAAAGCGACGACCAATGAAGCGCTTAACAGAATAAAAGGTGTTGTCAGGGTTCATTACTGCTTGACGCTTGGCGATTTGCCCCACCAGGCGATCGCCATTTTTAGCATAGGCCACAACTGACGGCGTGGTCCGAAAGCCTTCAGCGTTGGCAATAACGGTGGGTTTCCCCCCTTCCATGACGGCGACCACCGAGTTGGTGGTCCCTAGGTCGATTCCTACTACTTTTCCCATACTTTTTTTGCTCCGGCTTGACAGCTATATCTATAGTG
>SLIY01000123.1 GCA_007135385.1 Leptolyngbyaceae cyanobacterium CSSed165cm_216 | reverse complement strand
TGTTCAAAGGTTTCCAGGGTCATTTCTTCTTTGTGGCGATCGTAGTCAAGGTGATTGAACCGGGCATCGACAAAGTATTGTCGGGTCAGGTTTTGCGCTTCCCGGCGATACTTAATCCGCAGGGCACGAATGTGATCAGGCCCAATTACCACCTGTTCGGTTTCGGTCAAGGTCCTAAACACCGATTGCAGAATGTCGCGGCACATTTTTTGTAGTCCCGAGTTGGCAGAATTGCCCAGGGCCTGGTGCTTATGTTCAAAAATGCCCAGGTCGATTTGGGCCACGCGCTTAAGGGCGATATTGCGATATACCTCCGCCAGTAGACCCACCTCTAAGCCCCAGTTACCAGGAATTCTGGTGTTGAGGGCGAGGTCACTGGTTAGGGCAAACTCCCCAGAGAGGGGGTAGCGATAAGCGTCCAGGTAGCGCAGGTAGTCGCGGTAGCCAAACAACTCCATCAAGGAGGTGATCAGTGGGGTGACAAATAATCGGGTTACCCGTCCGTGCAAACTGCGGGGGCTTTCCCCAATGCGGGCATAGTAGGCTTTGCTGAAGGCGATGCCAAATTCTTGCTCCAGCAAGGGATACAAGAGCTTTAAGGGATAGGAGCGATCGTAGGTGGTGATGTCGGCGTCGTGCAGGGCGATCGCGGCGGCATCCAACGAAGCTATTCCCAACCCTAGCCAGACGGCCCGCCCCTTGCCCCGGAACTGTAATAAATCTAACCCTCGATCGTTCAAGGTTTGCAGTAGGCCGGTCACCCGGGGACCATTCTCCCACAGGACAAAGGTAGGCTGGGGCAGGGGCTCAAAAAACCGCACGGCTTTGACATACTGCTCGAACCCCTCTGCATACAAGCAAATAATCACGTTGTTAACGAAGCTGCAGCGGCTCAGGTGATCCCGAATGACGGCCAGGGCCGGACGCTCTAACTCTTCGTAGAGGGAGGGAATCAGGACCGCTGTGGGATGGGTATGGCTCAGTTCCGTCAGTCGGGTTTCCAATAGTTCGGTGTCGCAACCCAGGTCGTGGATGGTGGTGATTAAGTCTTGTTTGTAGTCCATGCAACCCAAATCCCTAAAGGCTGTCTTTCATCATAGTGACAACTGTGACCGATGGGATGTCAGAATTGCTACTACCCTTTTAGCGACTGGTGGGGTCCAGGCGATCGCGCAGGCGATCCCCCAGGGTATTGATGCTTAGCACCGTTAGAAAAATCGCTAGGCCGGGGGCCACCACCAGGTGGGGGGCACTTTCGATGTAATTTTGGGCGTCGTAGAGCATGCGGCCCCAGGTGGGGACATCGGGGGGAAACCCTAAGCCCAAAAAACTCAGGGTAGACTCGGCCAGCAGGGCGTTACCCACGGCCAAGGTGGCGGCCACAATCACCGGCCCAGCGACATGCGGTAATAGATGCGATCGCACCACACCCCAGGGACTGGCCCCCAACGCGATCGCCGCCTGCACAAAAGTACGCTGCTTCAAACTCAAAAAACCGGCCCGCACCAGCCGGGCCACCGACATCCAGTTGAGGCCGCCGATCACCACCACCACCAGCAAGAAAATGCCTCGCTCTGGCCCTATGGCCCGCCGCACGGGGTCGCCAAACAAATAAATGATCAACAACACCAGCGGCAATTGGGGTAACGCCAAAAACAGGTCCGTCAGACGCATCAGCCCACCCCCCAGCCATCCCCCATAAAAGCCCGCGATCGCCCCGATGGTGAGCCCTAGGCTTATGGCCACCGCCATCGCCGCTACCCCTACCGCCAAGGAAACCCGTCCCCCCACCAGCAGGCGAGCCAGCTGATCCTGTCCGAGGTCATTGGTACCCAGGGGATGGGCCACAGATGGCCCCTGCAAGGCTCGGCCAAAGTCAATGGCCGTGGGGGAAGCCCCATAGAACCAAGGGCCAACCAGAACTGCCAGGCCAATCACCCCCAGCAGGGCGATGGCGAGGGTGATGGTGCGATCACCGCGCCACCGGCTGGGGCGACCGGCCCAGCCCAGGCTAACCATGATGCCGCGAACGCTGGATTTAATGGCCATAGCGGACCCGGGGGTCAATCACCCCATACAGCACATCGGCCACCAGGTTAAACACCACCACCAGCACCGCATAGATAAAGGCAACTGCCATCACCACCGGGGTATCGCCCCGGTAGATGGCCTCAATCAACAGGGCGCCAATCCCCGGTACTCGAAACACCTGTTCGGTCACCAGGGCTCCGGTAAAAATGGTAGGAATATCCAGGGCCACCAGGGTCACCACTGGAATCAGCGCATTCCGCAACATGTGTAGGGTGATGATCCGCCAGCGGTTGAGGCCCTTGGCGCGGGCCGTTTGGACATAGTTTTGGGGAATTTCTTCGAGCATGGCTGCTCGCACAAACCGCAGCAAGACGGCGGTTTGAAACAGCACCAGGGTGGCAATGGGCATGATCGACTGTCTTAGCAGTTGGCCAAAACTGGCCAGGTCTTTGACCACCAGGGTGTTGTCGTAAATAAAGGGTAACCAGCCCAGCCGGACGCTAAACACAATAATCAATAGCAGTCCAGAAAAGAACGGCGGGGTTGAAAAGCCCATAAAGGCCAGGGTGGTAATGCCCCGATCGATCCAGGTGTCGCGGTTTAGGGCGGCGGCCATCCCTAGGGGTAACGCCAGGGCCACGCTGAGCCCATAGGCGATACCAATAATCCATAGGGTCGTCGGTAACCGCTGGGCAATCAGCTGGCTGACCGGCAGGCGACTGGTGAAGGAATAGCCTAAATTCCCCTGAAACAACGCCAGGGTCCATTTCACATAGCGGATATGAATCGGCTGATCGAGCCCCAGGGCGCGGCGGATGTTCTCCCGCACTTCGGGGGTAATGGCTGGGTTTGTGGCCAGGTCCCCTAGGGGGTTGCTGGGGGATAGGGCCAGCACCACAAAAATCACAGCGCTGATCGCCAGTAAGGTCGGAACAGCAATAAGCAGGCGTTTAAGGACGTAGCCGAGCATGGGACCAAGGAATGAATGGCACCAGATTAGGCCTGAAACTGGCTTGGGCGCAAGCTGATCTGGCACAGATTTGCAAGCTGGGTGGGGTTGGTTTTGGCGATCGCTACCCCTGTAGGACGCTCAGGACAGATGATCATGACGCAACGCAACCCTAGGATAGATAGATGGCCGCTAGGACTTGTGCCTTCTGAGGGAGGTGGCGATCGCGGTGAATAGCTTTAATAGATATAGTCTGTGTAGCTTTGGCCTAAACTCGACGGCTGACTTAGGATCTGGTTCAACCAGGGCGCTCAACCAGGGCATAGAGAGGCTGGTTAATTGGCTTTTCTAAGAACTGGCCTAAGAACTTAAGAATTTGCGATCTACGGCCAACGGCTGCATGGGTTACTCAGAGTGTTGCTCATGAGCTCTCTGCCAGGATTTCATGCTGTTTTTTGAACTAATAATCAATTATGTTTAACCAATCTCTTGTCCTTGCCGTTGCCGCCAGTGGAGTGATGGCTTTGGCCCCGCAAACCGCGGCCCAAGCTCAACAATGTACCCCCCTGGAAGTTGTCAGCAGTAACCAAACCTCGATTACCAAAACTGTCGATGTCCCAGAAGGGCTCGCTAGCCTACTGCCTGGGGTTAGTACTAACTGGGATACTGATTTTGTTGTACCCAGCAACGCCAACTTCAGCCAATACCAGGCTCACATTGTCTCTGAAGATGGGGGCAGCAACCTGGATATCGACATGTACTTGAAGTATCCTGACCAGACCGCCGATCGCTCGTACACGGGCCAATCTGTTGTGCTGGAACCCGGCGAAACCCTCCTGCTAGAGGGGACGGCTCGTAGCGACAGCGATCCTTACCAGGTCAACTTGCGGATTGGCGGCTTAGAGGCAGAAGGGGTGACCTATACGGCTACTGTCTACGGATGCAACTAGCATGGGTCAGCTAATCAC
>SLIY01000119.1 GCA_007135385.1 Leptolyngbyaceae cyanobacterium CSSed165cm_216 | reverse complement strand
TCTCTCCTGCCGTGCTCATGAACCGATTCCTTTATAGTCCGGTATGACCCCAGGTTTTAGCTAGCTCCTCGCCTGGGCGGCTAGCCCCTCTGTGGCCGAAACGATGATAGAGGCCGATTTCCATGATGTACTTCACCCGAGGGAAACCCGCTATGTCAAGAATTCTGCTTAAGCCATAAGAAGTCGATACTTAGAGGCTGACTTACTCATCGATACCGACAATCGATATCGAAAATGAACAAGATTGAAAACTACAGGAGCCAAGCAC
This sequence comes from Leptolyngbyaceae cyanobacterium CSSed165cm_216, assembly GCA_007135385.1. Taxonomy (GTDB): domain Bacteria; phylum Cyanobacteriota; class Cyanobacteriia; order Phormidesmidales; family Phormidesmidaceae; genus Nodosilinea. Next base: position 3,685 of record SLIY01000119.1, on the reverse strand, counting down.
AGTACCACGTCCATTTTTCCCGGTCAGCCCCTATAGTCTATGCCTGGTACTTTCCGATCTCAGTGCGTTACAGGGTGCGGTTACCTGTTAAAGAAATCCTTGATAGAATCCACAAACCCTTCCGTGGAATCTTCCACCGCATCCGCCGCCTCTTCAGCCGCCGCTTGGGTGCGGCCAATATCTTTTTGGGCTTTACCCTGAAGTTGCTTCGCAGCCCCTTCCACCGCATCCGCCGCCTCTTCAGCCGCGGCCTGGGTGCGGCCAATATCTTTTTGGGCTTTACCCTGAAGTTGCTTCGCAGCCCCTTCCACCTGGCTAGTGGCTTTATCCACTTCTCGCTGGACACGACCTAAGTCTTCTTGGGCTTTGCCTTTGATTTGGTTGGTGGTGCCAGATCCGGCCACTCGGTCAAGATCTTGTTCAGCTCGGTTTTGCATCGCGTCTACCGCCTCAGCTGCATCTGAAGCCGCGATCGCAGGGGAACTAATCCACACACTAGCGCAGAGCAGCAGGGCTACCATGGCCAGCCCAAGCCATTGCTTAAGGCGCGATATTATTGGGGTAATCGACATAATCAAATCTCCTGAGAATGGGCTTGTTTCCTCAGCCCGTTGCTGCTCAATTTATAGAGCAAATCAACCCGTCACGAATCGCCCTTGGGACATAGTCCTTGTGACTATCTGGTGTCTCAGAAAGCAGACGGACGCTACATCTAGATTTCAGGCTACACTTAGACAGCACCTCTGACCTGCTGTTGCCCCCGCTAGCCCCGGCTATGGATACCCCTCGCCTTCACCCCGACACCATTGATGCAGTGCGCGATCGCGCCGACATTGTGGATATTGTTTCCCAGCATGTGGTGCTCAAAAAGCAGGGCAAAGATTTTGTCGGCCTCTGCCCCTTCCACGACGACAAATCCCCCAGCTTTAGCGTCAGCCCAGGCAAGCAGTTTTACTACTGCTTTTCCTGTGGGGCTGGGGGCAATGCCTTTAAATTTTTGATGGAGCTGAACCAGCGCTCCTTTGCCGATGTGGTGCTGGATCTGGCCCAGCGCTACCAGGTGCCGGTCAAAACCCTAGAACCTGCCAAGCGTCAGGAACTGCAACGGCAGCTCACCCTGCGGGAACAGTTGTATGAAATTGTGGCGGTCACCGCCCGATTTTACGAGCATGCCTTGCACCAGAGCGATGGGGCCACCGCCCTGAGCTACCTGAAAGACCAGCGGGGGCTGAACGATACCACCATCCAGCAGTTTCAGCTGGGCTTTGCCCCCGGTGGTTGGCAGACCCTCTATGGCTACCTGGTGGAGCAAAAACGCTATCCGGTGAATCTGGTGGAGCAGGCGGGGTTGATTGTGCCCCGGCAACAGGGCAGCGGCTACTATGACCGCTTTCGGGAGCGGTTGATGATCCCGATTCGTGATGCCCAGGGGCGGGTGATTGGCTTTGGCGGTCGGGCCCTGGGGGATGAAAAACCCAAATACTTGAACTCCCCCGATACGGAGCTGTTTGACAAGGGCAAAACCCTGTATGGGCTGGATTTAGCTAAAGGGGCGATCGCCAAGCAGGACCGGGCCATCGTGGTCGAAGGCTACTTTGATGTAATTGCCCTGCACGCCGCCGGGTTTGCCAATACCGTCGCCGCCCTAGGGACGGCCCTGAATGCGGCCCAGGTGCGGCAACTGTTGCGCTACACTGAATCAAAGCAGGTAGTGCTTAACTTTGATGCCGACGCCGCTGGGGTGAAAGCCGCCCAGCGGGCCATCGGTGAAGTGGAAGATATGGCCTACCGGGGGGATGTGCAGCTGCGGGTGCTGAATATTCCCGATGGCAAAGACCCGGACGAATTTCTGCAACACCACAGCCCCGCCGACTACCAGAATCTGGTGAATAGCGCCCCCCTCTGGATTGATTGGCAAATTCACAACCTGATCAAGGGCAAAGACCTCCGCCAGGCCGACCAGTTTCAACAGACCACCCAGGCGGTGGTCAAACTGCTCAGCGATATCGCCAATGCCGATACCCGTACCCACTATGTGCGCTACTGCGCCGAAATCTTTAGCAACGGTGATAGTCGTCTGGTGCCCCTACTGGCCGAAAACCTCATCACCCAGGTGCGCCGTCAGCGGCGGGCTACCTCCAGCCCGCTCCAGCCGGCAGCCCCCACCCCGACCCCCAGCGCCAGTGGCCTAGAGCAGGCAGAAGCCGCCCTACTGCGGGTGTTTCTCCATGCCCCCGACCAGCGCGACCCCATCCGCCAGGTGCTTGAAGACCGGGATTTGCAATTTAGCTTTTCCCACCATCGGGCCCTGTGGCGCCAGATGCAACGGCTACTGAGCGAAACCGACGCGGGGGATTTAGTCAGTCTGCTACGCAATCACCTGGCCGAGTCGGGGCTCGCCAGCACCCCCCTGCAAGCGTTACTACACCTGAGCGAAAAGTCCAAGCGCGACATCTTGCGCGCCCCCTTGATCGTGCGGGCCGCCGCCGCCTGCATGGAAAAGAACCTGTGCGAAAAGCGCTATCGTCACTTCTTGGCCCTGTGGGAAAAGACCGACTGTACCGCTGCCCCGGACCAGGTGGCCTATTTCCAAAACCAAATCTATGCCGAAAAACGGCGGATTGAAGCCCTAGAACGCGATCGCCAGGTCACCTTTGAAGATCTGGTGGCCATGCCCTGGGTCGGAGAGCAATACGACTCGCTAGATCGCTTTTAGGTTTAGTTAAATCAGGGATCGTCAGAGGCAGGGACGGTCAGCCTACCTCAGGCTGTTTCCTTACTAGTTGCGATCGCACGGTCAGAATTTCGTCCGATCGCAGGGGTGCAACGGCAGATTTCGGTACCGTCACCACATCAATAGACTCACCCAGGGCATTAAACACTTCAAGGATGTAGCCATCTTCGCCATCTTCGGGATCCGGCACCGTATCAATGAAGGTAGCAATGTCGCCCTGTCTGAGGTTGTACTCGGGGAAGTCTTGATTCAGAGAGACGCGACTATACAGTGGAATCGTGGTGTCTTTCATCGTTTTGGCTTTAGGGTGACGAACTGGATAATGTTGTCCTTAGCACGTTCTATCCACACTGTAACAACAAGCAAGGCACCCTTGGGGCCAGGGATTGGGCCTTCAACCCTCCATATTTATCTTGACGGTCTGAAACAGCATCATAGGTCTGAACCAGGCTAAAGATAGCTTGTTTAAGCTGGTCGGGGTTTTCTTGGGTAAATCCGGCTTGGGCCAAGAATTTAGATTTATCGTCCTCTGGCCGGAGCACTAACAGGTATTGAGTCAGCTTGGCATCGGGAATGATGATGGTGCCTTGCAATTTCATTCTATTTTCGCCCCTCGCCGTAAAACCCTACGCTCTGGCCCTACCGCCAAGCGTGCCGCTCACAGGTGCGCCGCGCCAGTCGTACGGTTTCGTCCTCGCCACTGCGGGCCAGTAGGTAGCCCCGAATGCGATCGCAAGTGTAGACCACTCACCCCACCTGCGCCAAGCATTCTGACCATTGACGTTCCTACTTCTGGCTATCTCCCTACCGGGTCGCTTCCAATCGCGATCTATTGTTCATTGGGGGATGGCGTAGATGATTGAGGAGGGAACTTACATTTCACCGAGACTTCCATGCTGCCCTCAGCACTGCCCTCGGTAAAAATGACACCGGTCTTACCGCCTAACTTGA
>SLIY01000264.1 GCA_007135385.1 Leptolyngbyaceae cyanobacterium CSSed165cm_216 | reverse complement strand
CTTGACAGAGTGGGTGCAGGCCCATGGGCAACCGGCCTATCGAGGCAAACAGCTGCACAACTGGCTGTACAAAAAGGGGGCGCGATCGCTGCAAGATATCACCGTCTTCCCTAAAACTTGGCGACAAGCGATGGCACCTGTCGCCATTGGTCGCTCTACCCTACATCACCGGGCTGTGGCCAGGGACGGTACGATCAAATACCTCCTTCGCCTAGGGGATGGCCAAATTATTGAAACTGTGGGTATCCCTTCTGCTAAGCGGCTGACGGTGTGTGTCTCATCCCAGGTGGGTTGCCCCATGGCCTGCGACTTTTGCGCCACGGGTAAGGGAGGCTTTCTCCGCAACCTGCATTGCCACGAAATTGTCGATCAAGTGTTAACGGTGCAGGCTGACTTTGGCCAACGGGTTAGTCATATTGTGTTTATGGGTATGGGGGAGCCCCTGCTGAATACTGATTCTGTGGTGGCGGCGATTCGCTGCCTCAATCAGGATGTGGGCATTAGCCAGCGTTCTATCACCCTATCCACAGTGGGGCTACCGGGACGGATCCGCAAACTGGCGGACGAGCAACTTCAGGTCACCCTGGCGGTGAGCTTGCACGCCTCTAACCAAGCCCAACGACTCCAGCTGATTCCTAGCGCCAAAGCCTATCCGCTGGAAACCTTGCTGGATGAATGCCGTGATTATGTCAAACTGACCGGGCGACGAGTCAGCTTTGAATATATTTTGTTAGCGGGGCTGAACGATCAACCCCGCCATGCGGCTGAACTAGCTCAGCATTTGCGCGGCTTCCAGAGCCATGTCAACTTGATTCCCTACAATCCCATCGATGAAGCCGACTATCAACGGCCCAGTGAAGCCAGCATTGATAGGTTTGTCACGGCCTTGGAATCCCGTCATATTGCCGTCAGTGTGCGCTATTCCCGTGGTTTAGAGGAAAATGCTGCCTGCGGACAGCTGCGGGCCTCTAAGGGGAATCCCGCTGCAGCCCAATCTGTTGCTGAAACCTCTGACTAACCCTAGGCTGGGGCCTGGAAATTCTGTCAAGGTGACTCTAGGGGAGACCTGTCCTGGAGATTGGCTGCTTGGCCTAGCTCACTGGCATGGTTCCCAAGGACGGTCATGATCAATGCATGAACGTACCCCGGGATCTTGGCATACTATGCCGCAGCCTTGAACGCCAAGCGTTGTTATCGCAAGTTGTCTGATATACAGAAGAGTTATTGTCCTTAAGGAAAAATCGAGGCGCATTGGTCGTTTATTCGCTTAAGGACAGTAACAATGACTGAAAATCGCAAAGGGCGTTGGTTTAAGCCCTGGGTGTTATTATTTGGCGCAACCTTAGTCTTGATCTTGCTAGTTGGAGTCTGGCCTCAGGGCATCGCTGCGGTTGAAGGGGCAGTGCCGCCCATTGAATCGACCTTGCCGACAAGTTGCATTAGTCCCACCAGTGGTCCCCATCATTACAAATTGGCCGCCAGTCCTGAAACAGTACATTGGGGCTTTTACAGCAAAAACCTGGACCCGCTGGTGACGGTCAACTCCCAGGACTATGTCACCCTAGAAACGATTACCCACCATGCTGGAGATGACTATGAGCGCATGGCTACCGGTGATCCTGCCATTGAAAGCATCTATCACTGGACGGCTGACGAGAAGACGGTGAGCGATCGCGGTCCTGGGGTTCATATTCTGACTGGGCCTGTCTATGTGTGCGGGGCCGAACCTGGTGATCTACTAGAGGTCCGGGTGATTGATTTGAAGCTCCGGCCCAGTGGCAACCCGCTTTATGAAGGCAAAGCCTTTGGCTCTAATGCAGCGGCCTGGTGGGGATTCCAGTATGACAACCTGATAGAAGACCCCAAACCCCGGGAAGTGATTACCATTTACGAAATGGATGCCACCGGAGCAGAAAATTGGGCTGAAGCGGTTTATCGCTATCAGTGGACTCCCCAAACCAGCCCCGATGGCACCCTTCACGAAACCATCGACTACCCTGGCATTATTGTCGATCCGGCTACCGTCACTAAAATTGACGAAACCTTAGATGGGGTGAAAATTCCCCTACGGCTACACATGGGATCGATGGGAGTTGCCCCCAGTGAAGCCGACATGGTGGACTCAATTCCCCCTAGCTACTTTGGCGGCAATATCGATAACCGCAACATTGGTATTGGCACCACTATGTATTACCCAGTGGCTGTCCCTGGGGCCCTGTTTTCTGCCGGAGACGCCCACGCCTCCCAAGGGGATGGAGAGCTGGATGGTACTGCCATTGAAACTTCTATGGACGGCATCTTTCAATTTGTTTTGCACAAGCAAGCAGACTTAGCCGGAACCATTCTAGAAGGGGTGAACTATCCTTTGCTGGAAACCCCAGAGGCTTGGATTGTACATGGCTTTACCTACCCTAACTACCTGGAGGCCCTGGGGGATGAGGCTCAATCTAAAATCTATGAACTGTCTTCCTTAGATCCAGCGCTGAAGGATAGCTCGGCTAAAATGCGCGACTTTTTAATGAACGGCATGACCATGAGCGAAGACGAAGCCTTCTCCTTGATGACCGTAGGGGCTGACTTTGCCATTACTCAAGTGGTTGACGGTAATTGGGGAGTCCACGGTATTATTCCGAAGGGAATTTTTGCCGCAGAAAACGTTAAGCCCAAACCTTCGGCAGGTTAGGAGGTCGCGTAGATGACTAGCTTGTCAGGCTAGTGGTCTACGGCATACGTCGGTCAACTGGCCCTCAACTGGCCCTAAAACCTGCTACCCGGCCCCTGAAACCCTCAGCCAGGGTAGGTCTAGATGTCTGTCAGCCTATCCTAGGTTGCTGGCTTACCGAGGGCTGATTGCCGTTGACGCATGAGCGCAAGATAGGCCTGTTCCCAATGGTGAGTGCGAATTTGAATTTGACTAGGGTCATCCAACCCTTGGCAGCGGTATTCACGAATCGCCTCTAGGGCGGCCTGGTTGCTTAACAGGGCCAGGTCAGCCCCATTCCAGCCTTCGGTGCGGCTGGCCCAATCGTTCAGGTCTATGCCCTGCAAGGGGCGATCGCTATTATGTACCTGCAAAATTGCCCTACGGCTGTCGGTATCGGGTAGTCCCACTTCCAACTGTAGGTCCAGCCGTCCCGAGCGCAGGATAGCTGGGTCCAGGGCGCTGGGACGATTGGTAGCGACAATCAGCAGCACGTTAGGACAGCCCTGTAACCCATCTAGCTCTGTCAACAGTTGCCCCACCACCCGATCGCTGACTCCCGAGTCACCTTGAAACTGGCCCCGGGCGGGCACCAGCGTGTCAATTTCATCAATAAAGATGACACAGGGAGCGGCTTGGCGGGCTTTCGCAAATAGTTCGCGCACCGCTTGTTCGGCCGCCCCCACCCAACGACTGAGCAATTCTGGGCCATTGACTGCGATAAAGTTGGCTCGGGCTTGGGCCGCTATCGCCTTGGCCAGCAGCGTTTTGCCGGTTCCGGGCGGCCCCCACAGCAGTAGCCCTCGCGGGGCCTTGGCTCCCGTTTGGGCATACAGTTCGGGGTACAAAAGTGCCCCTTCCACAGACTCCTGCAAGGTTTGCTTGATAGCCTCTAAGCCACCAATATCCTCCCAGGCGATCGCAGGAGACTCCACTTCCACCGATCGCAGTACGGAGGGGTTGATTGCTTTGATCGCCTGTAGAAAGTCCTCTTGGACCAGGGTCATCTCGTCCGGCATGGGACCCGTGAGGGAGGGCACCTGCCGCCGCAGGGCCAGATAGGCCGCCTTTTGGCACAGAGCTTTGAGGTCAGCGCCCACCAGACCCACCGCCAGGTCAGCAATTCCTTCCAGATCCACCCCATCCAGAGGCATCTCCCGGGTTTGAATCTGCAAAATCTCTAACCGTCCCTGGCGATCCGGTACCCGAAAGGCCACTTCTCGGTCAAATCGCCCTGGTCGTCGCAGGGCTGGGTCCAAATG
>SLIY01000383.1 GCA_007135385.1 Leptolyngbyaceae cyanobacterium CSSed165cm_216 | reverse complement strand
TGAGCCAGCAGCAGGGGAATATCGTCAACCCGTTCTGTGATAACGGTTAGAGGAGTTTCCATAGCCCAAATCTAACCTAATTGGCTGACCTCACTCAAAAATGAGCGAACCGGGAGTTATAAAGGAGAGTCGTAGCGCTTAGGATCTTTCTTCGGCTTTTTCTCGCTGGCATCCGCTTTCGGCTTCTTGGCTTCTTTATTGCCTTTCTTTTCTTTTCCCATGACCGTTTACCTGGTTAAGGACTTAAAAAATCAACTGGCTACCTTGTAACGTGGTAGCGTTGTCGCTGTGGTTACCTTCCATTCTAGTGGGTATTGATCGGCTTTAACCGATGGCCGTTCATTGATTGATTAAGCCGTAGCCTGTACCCAGACATCCATCTCGGTTAAGGTTACGGGGCCATACTGGGTGGCCAGGGCCACATCGGCAGCGTCGCGACCGTAGGCGATGATAATGCGATTGCCCCGGGGTTCTGCCTGGGTGGGGTCGAAGCTGTACCAGCGATCGCCCACGTAGGCCTCAAACCAGGCATGTAGATCCATCGGCTTGAGGTCGTAGAGGTAGCCCACCACCATGCGGGCGGGAATGGTGAGGCTGCGGCAGAGGGCGAGACCTAAGTGAACAAAGTCGCGACAGACCCCGACCCGATTTTTCTCGGTCTCCAGGGCTGAGGTGGAGGCGTCGCTGGTGTCGTAGCGGTACTCGATGTGGGTATGAATCCAGTGGCGGATGGCGTCAACCTGGTCGTAGGCGGGCTCGATGTTGGCCACAATGTCGTTGGCTAAATCAGCCATTAGGTCTGACTGACAATAGCGGCTGGGCAAGAGAAACGGCAGCGTGTAGGCGGGCAGATCTTGCACGGGCACAAACTCGGCCCCAAACTGTACGTCAATGCTGTCAGCGACATCAGCGGTGACGGTGCTACGCACCCGCAGTTGCCCTGGGGGAGCCACCAGCCGCTGACAAAGGTTGCCGTAGCTGTCCGCATAGTCCACGATCGGCACCTGGGGGTCAAACTGTAGGTTGTTTTGAATAATCCGCTGGGCATCCCCATCGCGCGATCGCAGCATCAAAACCAGCGGCGTCGGTTCCGCCGTCTCAAACAAAAGCTCGCACCCAGCATTGAGTCGCATCGCATCTCCTGGTAGTTATCGCGTTGGCTAGATAGCTTAGGGCATCGGTAAGCGCCACCGCGAACCTTGGGGACGCTATCTGGCTCGCTATCGATATGGTTAGCATTGTATGTCCTAACCAAAGTGGCGATGGCCATGCAGCATAATTAGGGACTTAATCAGTCAGCCCAACGCAACGTAGCCTTAGCCGCCATACTAAGAATATTCAACAGTGTTTGGCCCTAGGTCTTTTGTCGGTATGTCTCCCCAACCCCCTACCCAAGACGAGGATGCCCTGCCTTCCCCAGCCCAGGATGAGGGGTTGTTTCCTGTGGTGGCGATTGGGGCATCGGCAGGGGGGCTAGAAGCCTTTACCCAACTGATCAGCCATTTGCCTACCACTACGGGCATGGCCTTTGTGCTGGTTCAGCATTTAGACCCCAGCCACCCCAGCCTGTTGCGGGAGATCATCGGTCGCACTACCGAGATGCCAGTGCTGGAGGCAACCGATGGTATGGCGATCGCCCCCAATCAGGTCTATGTGATTCCGCCCAACCAGGCGATGACGATTGAAGCTGGCACCCTGCGGCTGCAACCGCGACCGCGATCGCGCAGCGGCAGCCGCCTGATCGACAGCTTTTTTAGCGCCCTGGCCCAGGAACGGGGCGCCAAAGCCATTGGCATAGTGCTCTCGGGGGCCGATGCCGACGGCACTCTGGGCTTAGAGGCGATCAAGGGGGCGGGGGGCATTGCCTTTTCGCAGTCGGAGGCATCGGCCAAATTTAGCAACATGCCCCACATGGCGATCGCCACTGGCCAGGTCGATTTCATTCAAACCCCAGAGGACATCGCCCAAACTCTGGCCCACCTCAGTGAGCACCCCTATGTCACCGGCCCCAGCCCGGTGGAGCCTGCGGTGCCCCAGGAGAGCGCCACGGGCGTCACTGCATTGGACACCATTCTTACCCTGCTAAAGCGGGCCACCAAAGTTGACTTTGCCCAGTACAAGCCCACCACAGTCAAGCGGCGCATCTTGCGGCGTATGGCCCTGCAGCACATCGAGAGCCTGGAGAGCTATAGTCAGTACCTGCAAGCCAACCCGGATGAGGTGCAGGCCCTACACCAGGAAATTTTGATTGGCGTGACCAGCTTTTTTCGCGATCGGGAGGTGTTTACCGCCCTAGAGCAGACGGTATTTCCGGCCCTGATCAGCAATAATCAACGGCTAGCCCCAGCGGGCCAGGGCAACCCCGACTCGCCCCTGCGCATTTGGGTACCGGGTTGCTCCACCGGCGAAGAGGCCTACTCCATCGCCATCTGTCTGTTGGAGTACCTGGGCCGCCACAACGCCAGCCCGCCCATACAAATTTTTGCCACCGATGTCAGCGAGCGGGCGATTGAGGTGGCCCGCTTTGGCTGGTACTCGCCTAGTCAGTTGAGTGATGTGTCGCCAGAACGGTTGCAGCGGTTTTTTGTACCCGCCGACGGGGGCTACCAGATCAACAAAGTGGTACGGGAGCTGTGCATTTTTGCCTGCCAAAATCTGATTACCGATCCGCCCTTTTCGCGCCTCGATCTGATTAGCTGCCGTAATGTGTTGATTTATTTTGGGGCGGCGTTGCAGGGCAAGGTGCTGCCCATGTTTCACTACGGCCTCAAGCCCGACGGCTTTTTGCTGCTGGGGTCGTCAGAGACGGCGGGGGAATTTAGCCACCTGTTTTCACTGGTGGACAGCCGCTACAAGCTCTACGCCAAGCAGTCATCGTCGCTGCCGCTGAGCTTTGACTTTGACCCCACCACTTACAGCCCCAGCCCTCAGCCTGCCAAGTCTGATCTACCCCACGATCGCCCCCAAGAGGTTGACCTCTATGCCCTGGCCGACCAGACGGTGCTTAGCCGCTATGGCCCGGCGGGGGTGCTGGTGAATGACCGGCTGGAAATTTTACAGTTTCGGGGCCAGACCGGGGCCTATCTAGATCCTAACCCCGGTCGCGCCAGCCTTAATTTGCTCACCATGGCCAAGCAGGGGCTGCGGCTCGACCTGCGCACCGCCCTCTACCAGGCCCAGCAAACTCACCAGGCGGTGCAGCGGCGATCGTTTGCCGTCACCAGCAGCGATCGCCCCCACCCGGTGCAAATTGAGATTGTGCCCCTAGACCCCCAACCCGCTGGCAAAGCCTACTACCTGGTGCTGTTCACCGACAGTCTAGAGGACACTGCCGCCGGGGCTCCTGCCGCCGGGGCTAACCCCGCCGCCGAGCTAGAGATCAACCAGTATTTGCAGCAAAACCTTGCTCTACAGCAGGATCTCGACACCACGCGATCGCACCTGCAATCGTTCATCCAAGAGCAGGAGGCCACCAACCAGGATCTGCGGGCTGCCAACGAAGAGATTCTCTCCAGCAACGAAGAGCTGCGGAGCACCAACGAAGAACTGCAAACTGCCAAGGAAGAAATCCAGGCCACCAACGAAGAACTCAGCACCATCAACGACGAACTCTACCGCCGCAACGCTGAGACCACCCGCATCAGCGACGACTTTCAAAACCTGCTTAGCAGCATTTATATTCCAATTTTAATGCTGGAAGGCGACCTCAGAATTCGCCGCTTTACCCCCACCGCCGCGGCCCTGTTTAACCTGATTCCCAGCGATGTGGGCCGCCCCCTGGGGGACATTAATCACCGCCTCAGAGTCAGCGATCTCGAAGCCAGAATTTTAGCGGTGATTGACACCCTAGAGCAAACCAGTCAGGAAATACAGGATCAAGATGGCCGCTGGTACGACCTACGGATTCGCCCCTACCGCACCCTCGACAACCGCATCGACGGGGCAGTGGTGGTGCTGGTGGATATT
>SLIY01000333.1 GCA_007135385.1 Leptolyngbyaceae cyanobacterium CSSed165cm_216 | reverse complement strand
GCAGCGGTTGGGGCATCGCCATCCCCAGCCCGCTTAAGGTGACTGAGATCGCGATCGCCTGCAAAAAGCGCCGTGCAGAACCCATGGGGCCTCCAGAATAAGAATAATAAGTGTCAGCAGCGTAACACAGGCGGTCAGTTGGAGAAAACCGAGGTGGACAGCCGCTTAACTGGCTAAGGCACGACTTGCTTGCAGCACCTGAATCCGCTCCAGAGTACCCATCGGAATAGCATGGATCAACTGCTGGGTATAAGGCTTTTGCGGCTGGTGATAAATGGCATCGGCGGGGCCAATTTCTTCCACCCGGCCCCTGTTCATTACCATAATTCGATCGCTCATAAATTTCACGACCGCCAGATCGTGGGAGATGAAGATATAGGTGAGGTTGAATTCCACTTGCAGTTCCTTCAGCAAGTTCAACACCTGGGCCTGCACCGATACATCCAAGGCGGATACCGACTCGTCACAGATGATGAACTTGGGATTAAGGGCCAAGGCCCGAGCGATACAAACCCGCTGACGCTGTCCCCCAGAAAACTCGTGGGGGTAGCGGTTCATGCAGTCGGCGGGGAGCCCTACCCGCTCTAGCAAATAAGCCACCCGCTCCCGCTGGTTGGCTTTACTCTTGACCACCCGATGAATTTTAAGGGGTTCAGCAATGGCCGCCCCCACGCTCATGCGGGGGTCAAGGGAACTATAAGGATCTTGAAAGACAATCTGCATGTCTCGCCTAAGTTGGCGGAGTTGGCGAGAGTGTTGGGCCAGCACATCGCGCCCTTCAAACCAGATTTTGCCCCCCATCGCCGGTACCAGTCGCAGTAGGGCTCGACCCAGGGTGGTTTTACCACAGCCCGACTCTCCCACCAGGCCAAAGGTTTCCCCTTTCTGAATCTGGAAGGAAACATCGTTAACGGCCATCACATAGCGGCGAGTTTTGCCAAATACCCCCCGCACTGGGTAACCCACCTGCAAATTTTCCACCGCTAGCAGGGGACCGTTGGCGTCTAACAGGTGGGCCCGAGCTTGCAATTCGGCTTCAGTTACCGGGGCAAAACGCACCTGATCATCGGCATCCAGGGACTTTTCTTGGCCATCAGCCGCCATAAAGTCGGCCACGGTGGGCAGTAGCCGCAGTCGCTGGTCGGGCTGCGGACGACAGGCCAGTAGCCCTTTGGTGTAGGGGTGTTGGGGATGGGCAAAAATATCAAACACTGACCCAGTCTCGACAATTTCCCCCTGGTACATAACCGCCACTTGGTCAGCAATTTCGGCAATGATGCCCAGATCATGGGTGATGAATATCAAAGACATGCCCCGGCGATCGCGTAATTCCCGCAGAAGATCCAGAATGGTTGCCTGGACGGTCACATCCAGGGCGGTGGTGGGCTCGTCAGCAATCAGCAGGGCCGGGTTACAAGAAATGGCCATGGCAATCATCACCCGCTGAATCTGGCCCCCCGATAATTCGTGGGGGTAGCGCTCCAGTATGGCCTGCTGGCGCTGGGCGATGTCGGCCTGCAAAGCGTTCGGGTCTAAGTTAGGGAAGTCTTCTAGAATCATGGCCCGCAATTCCGCCACTGTTGGCAGCAGCTTAACCTCAGTGAGTCGGGCGATCGCCTGCTGACGAGCCACCTCTTTGGTGATGTTCTGGTGCTGACAAATCGCTTCCACCATCTGAAACCCAATGGTATAAACCGGGTTCAGGGAGCTCATCGGCTCCTGGAAGATCATCGACACCTGCCCTCCCCGATACCCTTGTAGCTTTTGCTCGGGCAGGGTGGCCAAATCAACCCCAGGATCTGAGCCCGGTTTAAACCAAATTTCCCCGCCCACAATTCGACCGGGGGGAGAAGGCACCAACCCCATCACCGCCAAAGAGGTGACCGACTTACCCGAGCCCGATTCACCGACGATTCCCAGGGTTTGCCCCCGACCCACCTGAAACGAGATAGACTTGACGGCCTGAATCAGCCGATCGTTCACATGAAAATGAACACTGAGATTGTTAACGGCGAGAATGGTGTCATTCATCGGGTTTATGTCAAGCGTATCCACAGGCGTACAGTTTACTCATTATTTAACGCTAATCTAAGTCCAAGGGTGGTGCTCTATCTGGAAACCCGTCAGATTCCTGCCTGGACTGAGTATGGATGCATCATAGCAGTGTCTTTCTGTTGGTTTGTGGGCTCCGGCTGACCTATGCTAAATCTGGCGATCGCAATTTCAGTCATGCTACTGGGGTCGGCACTGTGCTCAGGCACTGAAACGGCTTTACTATCGGTACCTTTGCTCAAGGCGCGGCAGTTGGCCCAATCCCAAGGCCCAGCCGAAACCGCCCTTTATGCCATCCGGGAAAAGATTAATCGGCCCATTGCCACCATTGTTATCCTCAACAACCTATTCAATATTGTGGGCAGCATTTCAATTGGTAGCATTGCTGCCCGTACCTTTGGAGACGCTCTGTTAGGTGTATTCTCCGGCATTCTCACCTTTCTAGTGATTGTGCTAGGAGAAATTTTGCCAAAAACCTTGGCAGAACGCTACGCCATCCCGGTGGCCTTGGGGGTGGCTATCCCGGTGCGGACCCTAACCTGGCTCTTTAGCCCTGTAGTGTGGCTGTTAGAAAAAATTACGGCCCCGTTTATGGCCTCTGGTCAAAACCCCATCACCAACGAAGCCGAAATCAAGCTCATGGCCGCCATTGGCCATCAAGAAGGAATTATCGAAGCAGACGAGGCGGAAATGATTCGCCGAGTTTTTCGGCTAAATGACATGAAATCGATGGATATTATGACCCCCCGGGTGGCAGTGACTCACCTATCCGGAGATCTGACTATTGCCGAAGCCGAGGAGCAAATTCTCAACTCTCAACACAGCCGCATTCTGGTGAGCGATAACGATATCGACCGCATTGTTGGCTTGGTGCTTAAAAATGAGCTATTGTCCGCCCTGATCCAGGGGCAGGGCGATCAGTTTTTGTGCGAAGTGGCACGTCCAATTCGATTCGTGTCTGAAACGGAGCGAGCCGACAAGCTTTTGCAAGACTTTCAAACCGCCCGTGAGCACTTAGCCGTGGTGGTCGACGAGTACGGCGGTGTGTCGGGGGTGGTTACCCTAGAGGACGTGCTGGAGGTGCTGACTGGCGAAATTGTAGACGAAACCGATCGCAGCATTGACCTGCAAACCCTAGCCCGCCAGCGAGGACGACAGATTCTGCGTACTCGTGGGTTCAACTGGCCCTCAGAACGTTAGCTAACCCGTAAATGTTAGGCTTTCATGCTGGCTAGCTTGCTACAAAGCGATAGCTTGAGCAACTCCTTTCGGATAACTTCGCACCTCGTTCTCTGTGATCCAGTTATCAGCATAAGGTAGCCAGCATCGTCCATCTAGCTCGATACCCTTTATATAGGCACCTTTCTGCCATAAGCGACCAGGTCTATATACCGCGCAACCCTGAAAATCATAAGTGGTTGGATTTACGTCAATCACTGGAAGTTGCTGTAACCAGGAGTGGCCTCGACCCACAGCTGCGGCAAATGTAACTGCGGCTAATCCATTGTGTCGAAGCAATTCATTTTCAGCATAAGTTTGCTCATTTTCTATGGTCAGATAGTGAACTTGTTGAGAAAGGTCTTGAACGTTTTTTGATAATTCAGGTGTTCTAGAGTCCCGATAAGCATATCCTCCCCAAAAACTTGCTCCAACAGCTAGAAGTGCTAGAGCTCCTACAACTAAGTTTCCCAAAGAAAATTCAAGTTTCATGCTAATGATGCTGAACCCTAATCTTGAGTCCAAGCTAACATGCTAACCGAACTGATCACTGGCTCTCTAAAGCAACTGTTACCCACAGAAAACTTACACTACATAAGAGTGACTCGGCACTCACTGTATTATGTCTACGATTTAATCTTTCGGTTTAATCTTTATAAATTGCCGAAAGCTGTAGTGGTTCCTGAACAGACAAAATGCGCCTCAACGTTATG
>SLIY01000395.1 GCA_007135385.1 Leptolyngbyaceae cyanobacterium CSSed165cm_216 | reverse complement strand
TCAGTCCCCAGTTGCCCCTGTTACAGCGCTCCATCGATGCCTACCGAGGCAACAATGCCCTGGTGGATCGACCTGGATTTAGTCGTGCCTTCGAACAACTGCGGGACTCTCGTCCCTTGGCTCGGTTTTATGTGAATCTGCCCACCGCCGTGGAAGCTCTGGCAGGGACTTCAGATCCCCCTGTGGCCGCCAGCCGCTTGGCAGCGTTGCAGGCCCCCCGAGGGCTGGTGGGTACCCTGACCACCACCAACCGGGGCCTACACCTGCAAAGTGTCAGCTGGCTAGAGCCGGGTAGCGGTCAGACCTTTGCCACGGGTAACAAAGCCGATCAAATGTCCCAGCGTTTACCCAACAGTACCCTGATGATGGCCTCAGGGGGCGACTTTCAGCAGTTTTGGCAAGACCTGGAAGAGGGGCAGCAACTGACGGCGCTACTCCCCGTTAACCCGGCTGAACTAGCCATTGGAGTACAGGCACTCACGGGTCTTTCGGTCAGCGAGGACTGGCTCCCCTGGATGGCTGGAGAGTTTGCCCTGGGCCTGCTGCCCCCTGGAGCGGATACCCCCGATCCAGAGCCCGATCTAGAGACGGAGGACCCCGCCCCTATCGAGGGTGAGCCCTCCCGCTTAAACCCAGCCCTGGTGTTGATGATTCGGGCCAGCGATCGCGAAGCGGCCACGGCCAGCTTGGCACAACTGGATCAAGTCATGGCCACACGCTATCGGTTTTCTGAGGAGTCAGCCGATCTAGGCGGTGTGCCCGTCACCCGCTGGACAGCCCCTTTTGGTTCGCTCACCCTGGCCCATGGTTGGCTAGAGGGGGATGTGGTGTTTCTCAGCTTTGGGGATGGGATTGATCAACAGGTGGCTCCGCAGCCGAGTCGGGCCCTGGCGGAAAATTCGCTGTTCCAAGCCACCACGGGGAATGCCCCCCGGCCGAATAATGGTCACTTTTTTATTAACCTGGCGGATCTGGGCACCGCCGAAAATAGCCTGCTGCTGCCACCCCTGCCGACGGATGGATTGCTTAGTGCTGGGGCTATTGAGGCGATTGGGGTGACGGCGGCGGTGCTGGGCGATCGCCAGGTGCGCTACGACATTATGGTGGCGCTGCAGCGGGGCGATCGGCCTGGCCCACTGCCTCAGGTGGAATCTGACCCGGTTGATGTCGAGGCCGAGGAGGTTGAACCTGAACCTGAGGCTGCTGAACCTGAAGATTAACGGACAATCCCAACGGCGATGAGATTGAGCTAAGCGAATGGCGGTTGGCGGATTATGATTGGCCCTCCCGCCAGGGTGACAAAACTCGATAGGATAGAGGCAGACTTTTATCCCCTCGCATGTTATGGATTTGATCGCCCTCCAGGGTTGGCTAGATAATGCGTCCTTTGCGGTGTTGTTTGTAACCATGTTGCTCTACTGGTGTGGCGTGGCCTTTCCCCAGGCGCGATCGCTATCTATCCTAGGCCGAGCTGGCATGGCCATGGCCAATTTGGTGATTGCGGCCCTGCTACTGGCGCGCTGGGTGGAGGCGGGCTACTTCCCTATGAGTAATCTCTACGAGTCGCTGTTTGCCCTGGCCTGGGGCATTACCGCCATGCACCTGGTGGCTGAAACCATGAGTCGCAGTCCCCTGGTGGGTACGGTCACGGCCCCGGTTGCCATGGGTATCACCGCCTTTGCCACCCTATCTTTACCCGATACCATGCAGGGGGCGGAACCCTTGGTGCCTGCCCTGAAGTCCAATTGGCTGATGATGCATGTCAGTGTGATGCTACTTAGCTATGCCGCCCTGCTGGTGGGAGCGTTGTTGGCGATCGCCTTTTTGCTGGTCACTCGGGGCCAGGCGGTAGAGCTAAAAGGCAGTTCAGTGGGGACTGGCGGGTTTCGCAATGTCAAGCTGAAGCGCCATGGCACCCCGGCTGCAGAAACGGCTGAACCAACGGATGTGGTCAGTGGACGTGAGGCGGCGATCGCCTCTGGGGGAGGCACCGCTGTGCTGCAAAAGCCCCCTGTGACGGAAGCGACAACGGTCACCCTATCGCCCCAGCGTCTGACCCTGGCCGACACCCTCGACAACATTAGCTACCGGATGATTGGCCTGGGTTTTCCGCTGCTGACCATTGGTATCATTGCCGGGGCGGTGTGGGCCAACGAAGCCTGGGGGTCTTACTGGAGTTGGGACCCCAAAGAAACCTGGGCGCTAATTACCTGGTTGGTGTTTGCCGCCTACCTACACGCCCGGATTACCAAGGGCTGGCAGGGACGTCGTCCGGCCCTGCTGGCCGCCACTGGCTTTGTGGTGGTGTGGGTCTGCTATTTAGGCGTGAACATTCTGGGTAAAGGCCTACACAGTTACGGTTGGTTCTTCTAGGCAGCTTGAAAAATATATTCGATAGAGGTTTTCCGAACTCGATTTAATTGCCATAACTGTCTCATACCCCCTTCTCAATTGGGTCAATGCTGATTAGAGTAAGTACCGCTACTGTAGTCAACAGTGCAATCCTTAGCCGTACCCTGGTGAGCAAGCGTCCATGATTGAAGTTGAGCACCTGAGTAAAACCTACGGGTCGACCGCCGCCATTCAAGATGTCACCTTTGAGGCCCAGCCAGGAGAAATTCTGGGTTTTTTGGGGCCGAATGGGGCTGGTAAAACCACCACCATGCGGATTTTGTCTGGGTACCTGCCCGCCTCCGAGGGGACTGCTCGGATTGCCGGTTATGACGTCCACAAAGATTCTATGGCGGTGCGCCAGCGAATTGGCTACTTGCCCGAGTCCCCCCCCCTTTACCCCGACATGACGGTGGAGGGGTTTTTGAGCTTTGTCGGCCAGATCAAGGGCCTTGCCCCCGGCGACAGGCCCGAGCGGGTGCAAATTTCCATGCAACACTGCGGTCTGCTGGATAAGCGCAACGTCTTGATTCGCAAGCTATCGAAGGGATATCGGCAGCGGGTGGGCATTGCCCAGGCGATTATCCATGACCCGCCCGTGATTATTTTGGATGAACCTACGGTTGGGCTGGACCCCCGGCAAATCAATGAAGTGCGGCAGCTGATCAAAAGTTTGGCGGGCAGCCATACGATCATTCTCTCCACCCATATTTTGCCGGAGGTGAGCATGACCTGCGATCGCGTCACCATCATCAACCGGGGACAGGTGGTCGCCACTGACACCCCCGATAATTTGACCATGCGACTGGCGGGAGAAGCAGCCTTTGAGGTGGAAATCAAGGGGGATCTGACCGTCGCCCAGGTGCTGCTCAGTGAACTGCCCGAGGTGCGCCAGGTCACCGTGCTTGATCGAGAATCCCTGCACGATCATCACCATCGCCTACGGATTAGTAGTGAAGCGGATCGGGCCTTAGGCGGCGCGATTGCCGCCGCCATCGTCAACGCCGGTTTAGAACTGCATGAACTGCACCGCCAGCAAGCCACCATGGAAGACGTGTTCTTAAATCTAACCACTAGCGAACCTGAGCCGATCACCCCTGAGCCTGTAACTCCGGTAACTAAGGAAGCAGTGTAGAAGCGTGCTTCCCTTCACTCCTCTCCACCTTCCCATCTCCCCCACCCTCTCCATCCCCCCACTCCTTCACTCCCCTACTCCCATGACCATCATCCTGAAAAACATCCTGGCCATCTATCAGCGAGAGCTACAAGGCTATTTCGCCTCTCCCCTGGCGTATCTGATTGCCGGTGTGTTTTGGTTGCTGGGGGGCTTTTTGCTGACCGCCGTGCTGCTAGGTCCCCAGGGAATTATTGCCCAGGCGGCCATGGCCGATCAGGCGATTCAGATGGGGTTGCCCGCCCCCCCCGCCTTTGATGTGGCCTACGAGTTCAACAAAGCCTACATTGGCTTGCTGGGATCGTTATCGATGTTTGTGTTGCCCATGCTGTCGATGGGGCTTTACGCCGACGAACGCAAGCAGGGTACCCTAGAGCTTCTGGCCACGTCACCGATTACCAACTGGGCGGTGGCCTTAGGCAAGCTGT
>SLIY01000116.1 GCA_007135385.1 Leptolyngbyaceae cyanobacterium CSSed165cm_216 | reverse complement strand
AATTACGGCACAAGCATCGAGAATCACTTTTTCCAATGGCGATCCTCCCAATCAATCTCCTTCTGCTTTCTACGAGCAAATTCATCACTACTAGTAGCAACATGGGCATACTTGCCCCTCAGACTCCTGATGAATGAGTCCGGCTCTACATGTGCAACGGGCGCGTCTGACTCAGTTAGCCGTTGCGTCCTTTGGTAGATAGCCAAGCTGTCAATGAAGCGGTCTAAAAAGGCCAGGCTATCTTGCTCCATGCCCTCCAGCTTTTGGATAATCCGCTGCTTCAGTTGTGCCTCACCCATGGCCTATTCCCTCCCCGTCAAAGTCTACCTTCGCTAACTGGATCTTAATCTCTCGATCTTAATTCTGTTGCTTTCTTGCTTGAGTGGGTTAGCTGAGCAGCGTTGGGCTCACCATGGCCATACAAAATCCGCTTTAGGGCCGTCATATACATGGCCTCTGGCAGAGCATCTGGATCCAGGCAAGTTTGCAGAAACAACCCTGTCCCCACCGACGTGATTGCCCAGGCCAAATGCTGAGCTGACATGGGCTGGGGGAGGTTGGCCTGCTGGTAATGCTTTCCCATCATCTGGGCCAGCGCTGCATAAGCGACCCGATAGCGTTGGGCCAGCTTTTGTCGGGCCGACTCGTTGCGCATGGCATACAGGAAAAACTCCACGGTCAATAACTTGAGCGTGCGGTTTTCGGTCAGGTCCCGCTCAAATTCTGCCTCCCAGAGGGGCAGATCGATGCTGTCCCCCAGCTTTTCCAACTCCACCGCCAGGTACTGGTCAATCAGGGCCAAGAACAAGTCCTCTTTACTCTCAAAGTTAGAATAGACCGCCCCCTTGGAATAGCCAGCGGTCTCGGCAATATCCTCTACCGAGGCCCCATTAAACCCCTTTTCAGCAAACACCTGGGCCGCTGCCGCCAACAGCTGTGCGCGAGTTTGGCGGCGGCTCTCTTGGCGGGATAGGCGCTGTCTGGGCATCGGCTATGTTTCCTTTCGCAACAGTGAATTGACAGCCCTTGGGGGACTCGTATACTTGAAGATATACGGATGCTGAATAGTATTTGAATTCTAGGCGGTCTCGTCGTCAGGGTAAAGCGCCATTATGTCTCTAAGCCCAACCGCTACGGCTGCCCCAGCCATTTTCCATGGCCACCAAATCGTCAAAACCTACCAGATGGGTGAAGTGGCGGTGCATGCCCTGCGGCAAGTGGACATTGATCTCTACGAAGGGGAATTTGTAGTGCTGCTGGGGCCATCGGGCAGCGGCAAGTCGACCCTGCTGAATATTCTGGGGGGGCTGGATGTGCCCACCAGTGGGGACGTATATTTTCGCCAGCAAAACCTGAGTCAGGGGGGCGATCGCCTGTTGACCCGGTTTCGGCGAGAATCCATTGGCTTTATCTTTCAGTTCTATAACCTGATCCCTAGCCTCACCGCCCGGGAAAATGTGGCCCTGGTCACTGATATTGCCCCCCACCCGATGCGACCGGAGGAGGCCTTAGCCCTGGTGGGTCTCAGCGATCGCCTGGATCACTTCCCCTCCCAGCTGTCGGGGGGGCAGCAGCAGCGGGTGGCCATTGCCCGGGCGATCGCCAAGCGGCCGGAGGTGCTGTTCTGCGATGAGCCCACCGGCGCCCTGGACTATAGCACCGGCAAGCTGGTGCTGGAGGTGCTGGCCCGGGTAAACCAGGAGCTAGGCACCACCGTGGTGATCATCACCCACAATGCGGGCATCGGGGCGATGGGCGATCGGGTTATCACCATGCGCGATGGCCAGATTCACACCATCGAGCGTAACCAACGGCGAGCCAGTCCCGACGAGTTGGAATGGTAATGCGCCTATGCAATCCATTGATCGCAAATTGCTTCGAGATTTGATCACCCTGCGGGGCCAGGTCATCGCCATCGTGCTGATTGTGGCCTGTGGCATCGCCAGCATGGTGACCATGACCAGCACCTACCAGTCGTTGCAGCTCTCCCAAACCCAGTACTACAGCCAGTACCGCTTTACCGACGTGTTTGTGCAGCTCAAGCGAGCCCCAGAGGGGGTGATGGCGCAAATTCGGGAGATTCCGGGGGTGGGGCAGGGGCGATCGCGGGTCGTGGAAACCGTTACCCTGGATGTGCCGGGGCTGGATGATCCGGCCACCGGGCGACTGGTGTCAATTCCAGAGCAGCCCCGAGCCATCCTCAACGACATTGCCCTGCAATCGGGGCGCTACATCCAGCCGGATCGCCTGGATGAGGTGATTGCCAGTCCGGCCTTTGTGGCGGCCAACCAGCTGGCCCTAGGGGATACCATCAGTGCGGTGATCAATGGCCGCTGGCAGGAATTGCGGATTGTGGGCACGGCCCTGTCCCCAGAATACCTGTATGAAATTAGCGGCACCGAGCTGTTGCCTGACAACCAGCGGTTTGGCGTGTTTTGGATGGGGCGTCAGGCTCTGGCCACCGCCTTTGACCTGGATGGGGCCTTTAACGACGTGGTGCTGACCCTGACGCCGGGGGCCAATGAGCAGGCGGTAATTTTCCGCCTGGATCAAATTCTGGAACGTTACGGGGGCCTGGGGGCCTATGGCCGGGATAACCAAGTCTCCCACCGCTTTTTAGAAGATGACCTGGACGGCCTGCAGGTGATGGCGGTGATCTTGCCGGTGATCTTTCTGGGCATCGCCGCCTTTTTGCTGAACATGGTGTTGGCCCGGTTGGTCAGCACCCAACGGGACCAAATTGCCGTACTCAAAGCCTTTGGCTACAGCAACCTGGAGGTGGGGCTGCACTTTCTGAAGCTGGTACTGGTGGTGGTAGCCCTGGGGGCCATTCTGGGGATTGGTCTGGGCCGCTGGCTGGGGGAAAACTTTACCCACTTTTATGTGCAGTACTACCAGTTTCCCTCGGTGCAGTACCGGGCGGGGGCAAGGGTGATCGTGGGGGCGGTAGGGGTGAGCGCGATCGCCGCTTTGATCGGTGCTTTCCATGCGGTACAAGGGGTTGTCTCCCTCCCGCCAGCGGAGGCAATGCGGCCCGAGCCCCCCGCCAGCTTTAAACCCACCATTGTCGAGCGCATGGGCCTACAGCGCTGGCTCTCCCCGGCGGGGCGGATTATTCTGCGCAACCTGGAGCGGCGACCATTGCAAGCCCTGATGGCGATGGTCGGCATTTCTATGGCGGTGGCGATTCTGGTGGTGGGGGGCTACTTTAGCGACGCCATCGACCAGATCATGGCGATCCAGTTCCAGACGGTGCAGCGGGAAGATATCACCCTCACCTTCACCCAACCCCTATCGGGCCAGGTGCGCCATGATCTGGCCCAGTTGTCCGGGGTGTTGCGAGTGGAACCGTTTCGCTCAGTGCCGGTGCGGTTCCGTTACGGCCATCGCACCCGCCTGGGCAGTATCACCGGCCTCAGTGCCCCCAGCACCCTGCGGCAGCTGATTGACCAAGACATGCAGGCGGTGCCCATACCCGATGACGGCATTGTCTTAACCACTAAGCTGGCGGAACTGTTGCACCTGAAGATCGGCGACCCGCTGACCGTGGAGGTGCTGGAGGGCGCCCGCCCCACCCGGCAGGTGCCCGTGGCCGGCCTGGTGGACGAACTGGTGGGTCTGGCCACCTACATGCATGTGGATGCCCTCAACGCCCTGATGCAGGAGGACACCAGCTATTCCGGCGCCTACCTGCTGGTGGACCAGCAGCAGATCACTGCCCTCTACAGCCAACTGAAGCAAACTCCGTCGGTGGCCAGCGTGGCCCAGCGGGAAACCGCCATTCACCAGTTCAATGAAACCATTGGGGCCACCTCTGGGGCGATGAACGCGGTGCTGATGCTGTTTGCCACGATCATTTCAGCCGGGGTGATCTATAACGCGGCCCGCATTGCCCTATCAGAACGTTGCCGGGAACTGGCTACCCTACGCATTATTGGCTTTACCCAGCGAGAAATTGCTTTCATTTTGCTGGGGGAACAGGGGGCACTAATTCTGGCGGCGGTGCCTGTGGGTTGGCTCCTGGGCTATGGCCTGGCCTGGGTCCTAAACCAATCCCCGGCAGTGGATTCTGAAATGGTGCGCCTGCCCTTTGTGATTCATCCCGCCAGCTATTTGTTTGCCTTACTGGTCACCGCCCTAGCCGCCGCTGGTTCTGGCCTGCTGATTGGCCACCAATTGCGACGGCTGGACTTGATTGCCGTGCTAAAAACTCGGGAGTAATTGCCATGACAACACTACACAATGGTCAGACCGACGCCCTAGAGCAAGATGGGCAAAAGCCACCGCCGTCTAACCAACGGCCTTGGCGTCGATGGCTGCTCTATGGGGTGGGGGGCTTGGGCCTGGTGGGGCTTGTGGTCTACGCTTTTCGGCCCCAGCCAGTGGGGGTTGACCTGGCAACGGTAGAGCGGGGCAGCCTGCAAGTGACAGTGAATGCCGAAGGCAAAACCCGGGTGCGCGATCGCTATGTGGTGGCTACCCCTGTAGCGGGTGAGCTACAGCGGATCACCCTGACCGCCGGGGATACGGTCACCGCCGGGGCCGTCCTGGCCCGCATCGACCCCCTACCCTTGACCAGCCAGGTGCAGGCCACCCAGGCCCGACGGCGATCGGTTGAAGCCCAACTGGCCGGGGTTGACACCCAGCGCCCCAAACCAGAGGCTCTGACCCAGGCGGATACCCGCATCCGCGCCGCCCAGGCCCAACAGACCCAGGCCCAAGCGCGGGTGAGGGAGCTAGAGGCCGCCCTGACTCAGGCCCAACGCGATCGCGATCGAATGACCACCCTCCACGCCCAGGGGGCCATTGCTCGCCAGGACCTGGAAGCAATGGAACTGGCCGCCACCCAGCGTCAGCAAGAACTGGCCACCGCCCGACAGCAAGTGGCTGTGGCCCAGGCCGATATCGACGCTGCCCAGGCGGAGCGCGATCGCCTCAGGGCCGAACAACAAGACCCCGACTACCTGATTGACGTCTACCAAG
Source organism: Leptolyngbyaceae cyanobacterium CSSed165cm_216 (assembly GCA_007135385.1). Classification (GTDB taxonomy): domain Bacteria; phylum Cyanobacteriota; class Cyanobacteriia; order Phormidesmidales; family Phormidesmidaceae; genus Nodosilinea. The sequence goes on along the minus strand of SLIY01000116.1, from coordinate 9,737 downwards.
GGGAAATGGCCGCCCTGGATGCAGAACTGGCTAGCCTCACCGCCGATGCCAGCCGCACCACCATTGAGGCCCCAGCTCCGGGCCGGGTGCTAGACATTCTGGAGCCCAGTGCCCGCTATGTGGCTGCGGGCACCCCACTGCTCACCGTCGGCGATCCTAATGGTCTGGAACTGGTGATCGATATTCTCTCCACTGACGCCGTGCGGGTCTCCCCCGGGGACCCGGTTTACCTGGATCGCTGGGGGGGCGACGACACCCTGGAAGCCACTGTCCGTCAGGTGGAACCCGCCGCCTTCACCGAGGTTTCTGCCTTGGGGGTGGATGAACAACGGGTCAACGTCATCGCCGATTTTGTCGACCCCCCTGTGCCCCTGGGGGATGGCTTTCGGGTGAATGCCCAAATTGTGGTGTGGCAGCAAGAGGATGTGCTCAAGGTGCCGATTAGTGCCCTGTTTCGCTGCGATGCTGACTGGTGCACCTTCGTCAAAGAACATGGCCGCGCCCAGCAACGTTCCGTCGAAGTCGGCCCCCGCAGTGACTTTGAGGCGGTGGTCGCAGCCGGGCTAGAGGCTGGGGAGCAGGTGATTCTCTACCCCGGTGACCAGATTGAACCTGGGGTACGGGTGCGGGGGCGTTAAATTGATGAGAAGAGAGGCAAGACGACATAATGAAGACGGTTGCTAGCACCCCTGAGGGAGATCCCTATGACAGAGGCCAAGCCCCAACTCGATGTCACTGCCCCTCTACCTCCCGGCCAATTTGGCCTACCCATTCTGGGGGAAACCCTGGCCTTTTTTCGAGACCCGGACTTTGCCATCAAGCGCCATCGTCAATATGGGGATGTGTTTAAAACTCGTCTGTTGGGACAGCCTACCCTGTTTGTGCGGGGGGCTGAATCCAATCAATTTGTGCTCTCCCACGAAAACCAATACTTTCAGATTGCTTGGCCCTACAGTACCCGAGTCCTGCTAGGCTCAATTTCCTTAGCCCTGCAAACTGGCGGTGAACACGCCAGTCGACGCAAGATTCTGGCTCAGGCGTTTATGCCCCGCGCCTTGTCAGGCTACATGGAGACGATCACTACTATCACTACCGACTATGCCCAACGCTGGGCTGAGCGGGGGCAGGTGACCTGGTATCCTGAGTTGCGCAACTATACGCTGGATATTGCCTGTAAGCTGCTGGTCGGACTAGATCACGGGTCTGCCACCAGCCTGGGTCATACCTTTGAAACCTGGTGCCAGGGCCTGTTTTCAATTCCAGTGGCGCTACCCTGGACCCGTTTTGGTAAAGCCCAGCGTGCTCGTCGGCGCTTGCTGACTGAGATTGAGCAGATTATTCAACACCGCCAGCAGCAACCCGATCCTGGCCAAGATGCCCTGGGCTTGTTGATCCAGGCGGAAGACGAAACCGGGGACCGATTAACGGTCGACGAGCTGAAGGATCAAATTCTGCTGCTGTTATTCGCTGGCCACGAAACCCTGACCTCGGCGATCGCGTCGTTTTGTCAGCAAGTGGCGTTACATCCTGAGGTGCGATCGCAGCTGCAAGCCGAACAAGCCCAATTCCTCCACCAACCCCTAACCCTAGACACCCTGAAGCAAATGACTGATCTCGAACAAGTACTGCAGGAGGTGCTACGGCTTGTGCCTCCTGTAGGCGCAGGATTTCGCAGAGTTATTCAGGATTGTGAATGGGCCGGGTATCATCTCCCAACGGGTTGGCAAATCCTTTATCAAATCGGGGCTACGCACCATAACCCCAACGCTTACCCAAATCCCAACAGCTTTGACCCTGGTCGGTTCGCTCCCCAGGCTAGCAACGCCGACATCGATGGCCTCACCAACCGATACAACTACCTACCGTTTGGCAAAGGCATACGTGAATGCCTGGGCAAAGAGTTTGCCCGCCTAGAAATGAAGCTATTTGCTATCCACCTGCTTCGCCACTACCACTGGAACTTGCTCCCCGATCAAAACCTCAGCCTGGTCACTATCCCGACTCCCCACCCCCGCGATGGCCTGAAGGTGCAGATCACCTGTCGTTAACCAGATCTGCTGTCTAAGGTGAGAACCGCCAACCTGACAGTATTCCAGCCTTCTGAATAGCCGCGATTTTTTATCTCGCTTTCTGCCTATTCTCCTGCCTTACCCGCCCGTCAGTAGTAGCCTGAGGAGTCTGATTGCCCAGAATTGATAACTTTGGGCTTGGTTTTTATCCTGAGACTGATGTTTGGGAACGCTAACTATAACTATGCTGCTGCCCTCAAGCCTGTTGCTGTAACGTTTTGCTAACTGAGATTGCCAACCTTGCCCCTGGCCAAGTTCAAGCCTTGCCGTGTTGTATGGGGCGAAGCCTCTGGCTGGCCCAGCCACCCATACCCCCCCGGTTGAGGATGAAGCGAAACATGTGGTGTTCCCGATTCGGGGGCGGCCCCATCCGTTTAGCCCGGGGGAGGCAAAGTTGGCCCAGTGGTTAGAAGTACTAGTACGAGCCCAGCGATCGCGTTAAGCGAGCCTGCCAGTAAAGATCCCAGGGTTCTTGGGATGATTGGCCATGAGCTTCTGACCCCCTCCAGAACCCTGGGATCTGGAGGGGGCCAAATACCCATCGATAGCTATCGCTCAATGCCTCCGGTTGGGGGGTTGGTCACCGTCGTCCTCTGACCACAGTTCCATCGCTTCCACATCAATGGTAGGCGCCTTATCATCCCGTAGCCGTGGCCCGGAGGGTAGCCCGGCGGTCACATCACTTACCGTTTCTCGTAACTGTTTGCGCAGGTGGCGAGTTTGCTTCTTGACATTCCCCAAAAACCCACCCAAACGCTCCTGAGCTTCGGCCTGTAATTTCTGGCGATGCTGCTGGGCTTCGGTCTGCAATTTCTGGCGGCGATCGTGAAACTGCTCACTCACCTGATGCCCCATATCACGGGTGTTGTCCACGGCAGACTCCCAACTGCGGCGGGGGTCTGGCATTTTGTCCACCGGCAGGCGATCAATGGGAATGCGGTCAAACGGTAATCTGGGCCGTGGCGGTTCAGGGGGTGGGGGTTCGGCCACCGCCACCATTGGGGCTTGATGCAGGGCGGCGGCTTCCGCCATCATCCGACGGCGGCTGGTGCTGATCACCCCTAACGGGTCGAGGCCATAGACGCCGGGGGCAAACCCACTGCCCACCTCGGGCACAAAGCAATATTGCAAGATATTGCCATTGCTGGGGTCAAAGCGATAGTCGGTGATCCGGCCAACCCGATCGCCGTGGTCAGACCACAGTTCTAGATCTCCCAAGGGCAAACAATCTTGCAGGTGCTGGTCAACGTTTTCCGTCATCGCCCCCGCCTTAATCACCACCCCATCCCGTCCGATAGAGGCCACCTGCGACCACAAGAACCGCTGACTTTGGCGCCCCAGCAGCCCAGTGCTACAACCTAATCCTTGAATTTGGTGGGTACGCCCATTCACCCAAACTTCTGTAATTGGGCCAAACTCGTCGGCGGTGTCTAGGTTAATCGCCAGATGATTTAGCAGATTGCGCTTACCCAAGCCTTGAGGGAATGACTCATTCATGGCAGCAGTCCCAGCACGACCCTTCTATGGTAAACGATCCGCCCATGGGCCAAGGATAGAAAGGCAGAAGGCAAAAGGCAAATACTACTCCATGCAAAGGTTTGCCGCTGCACAGAGGGCTAAGGCACGGCTGCTGGAACCCTGGATGTTTTACCCCTAATGGGCTTTGTGCCATTCAGCGGCCTGCTGCTGAATGGTATTTAATTCTGCCTCAGACATCTTGTCCAGGTTTTTCAAAATAAAACTCATCCGCCCCTGGGACTGAAGTTTCTCCCGGTGACGGTGCAAAAAGTCCCAGTAAAAGACGTTAAACGGACAGGCCTTTTCACCAGTGCGGTGCTTATGGTTGTAGTGGCAACTCTGGCAGTAATCGCTCATGCGATTCACATAGTTGGCAGACGACGCATAGGGCTTAGAGGCCAATTGGCCGCCGTCGGCAAACAGCCCCATACCAATCACATTGGTCTGCATCACCCAATCGTAAGCATCGATAAAGGCGGCATGAAACCAGTCTTTTACCGCCTGGGGGTTAAAACCAGCAATCAACGAAAAGTTGCTGAGAATCATTAGCCGCTGAATATGGTGGGCATAGCCAGTTCGTCGGGTTTGACCAATTACCTGGTGCAGACAGTTCATGGCCACATCCCCAGTCCAAAAGAAGTCTGGCAACGGCTGATCATGGTCAAACCAATTGCCCTGGGCATAGTCGGCGTCAAAGTAGGTATAGAGCCCCCGCATATACTCGCGCCACCCCAGCACCTGTCGAATAAACCCCTCGACACTGTTAAGGGGCAGGTTATGGTCTTGGTAAGCGGCTTCTGCCCGTTGAATCACCTCTAGGGGATGTAATAGCCCCAGGTTAAGGTAAGGGGATAGTAGGGCATGCCACAGGGTTTCTTCCCCGGTGACCATCGCGTCTTGGTAGGGGCCGAAGGTTTCCAGGCGGCTGTCAATAAACGTATCGAGCACCGCTAGGGCCTGCTCGCGGGTCACCCCCCAGCAAAAGGGGGTGGCCTGCCCAAATGTCGGTATATCCAGGTTCTCGACTTTGTTGATCACCGCCTGGGTGATGTCGTCTGGCTCAAACCACTGGGGCGAGGGCGGATCGAGCTTTCCCTTGGGGGGCTTACGGTTCTCTTTGTCGAAGTTCCACTGCTCCCCCTCGGGCTGGTCATCGGCCATCAGCACCTCAAACCGCTTGCGCCCCTGTCGATAGAAGCTTTCCATGAGCAGTCCTTTGCGGCTTTTGGCCCAGGCGTTGAACTCGGCTTCCGCCCAGAGGAAATGATTATTGTCCAGTAGGGTGAGCTCACAGGGTAACTCTAGGGCCGCTAACCATTGCCGGAAGGGGTGATCCACCGGGTCCATCAGGCGCAGCTCAGTAATTGCCTGGTCTGCGATCCAGTCCCTTAAGGCTGTTTCTGTGTGATCGCTAATTTGATAGGTGACTGACCAGTCATCTGCTTCGAGGGCCTGGGCAAAGTGACGCATGGCCGACCAGACCAGCACTAACTTTTGCCGATGATAGGGGCGCTGCCGGGCAAATTGGGTGGATTCTATCAGCAGCACTGCCGTGTCCTGGCGCTGGGAGTGACAGCTGGCTAAGGCCGCTTGCTCTAGCCATAACTGATTTCCTAAGACCCAAACCCCAATGGTCATGATGGTTCATCCTGACAACGCCAGCCTTATTGTGACGCAGTTGGCCCAAACAGGCGTTGGCCCAAAAGTTGCAGGCCCAGTAACAACAACCCTAAGGCCGCGAGGCCAAAGACCCCCGTCCCCAACGCGACCATACCCACGACCAGCGTTCGCACCGCCGCCGTCATGTTCACTACCGCTGGGTTATCAGACAACACGGGTTTGGCGGCAAAGGTGGCGGCAATTGAGCTGGTCAGTCGATAGGCCAAGAGGGCAATGGTGCCCGCGATTAAGGACCCGCTGAAGCACTTCAAGACTTTGGCGATCGGGGCCGGGGCGACCTGATTGGAGTTTGGGGTATCGTCGGCCATAAATCACCATCTCTGTTCTACAGTTATCCTACTGGTTCAGGGCTAATGGGTTAAGTTTCTAGCTGAATACCCGTGGAGGTAAAGGCCGCTGTCCAGACCCCCAGGTCGGGATCGGGGATGTCGGCTTTGAGGCGTTGGGCCATGGCGTCCGCTGCCGCTTGAGACTCCACCAGGGTAAACACGGTAGGCCCCGACCCTGACATCAGGGTGCCCAGGCCCCCTAAAGAGGCCATGACTGCTTTCAGGTGGGCGGTTTTAGGATGGGCGGGCAGCACCACTTTCTCTAAATCGTTGGACAGATGTTGACCAATGGCGCCCCCATCCTGGTGGCCAATGGCGGCTACCATGGCTCCCGATCGCACCTGCGATCGCCGTTGCTCAAACCCGGCGGCATCCACCAGATAGCTGTCGCCAAACTCGGCCCGGTAGGTCTGGTAGGCCCAGGGGGTAGAGACAAATTCGCTGCCATACTTGGCCAACACCACGTGCAAGCCATCCACCCCATGTAATGGATCGAGCAGCTCTCCTCGTCCCGTGGCGATCGCCGTGCCGCCGCTAATACAAAACGGTACATCTGAGCCCAATTCGGCCCCCAGGCTTTGTAATTCGTCCTGGGTTAACCCCAACTGCCACAGCAAATCTAACCCCACTAGCACAGAGGCGCCATTGCCCGAGCCCCCGGCTAACCCGGCACCCACCGGAATCTGCTTCTCTACGGTGATTTCGACGCCGCCCAGTTTGGCTATGATCCCTGGAAAGCGGTCTGCCAGCAGGGCGGCGGCCCGATAGGCCAGGTTGGTGTTATCGGCGGGTACCAGGGGATGGTCGCAGCGCACCCGAATCTCGTCGACGCCGATGCTGCGCACCGTAACTCGATCGGCCAAACTGATGCTCTGCATCACCATGATCAGCTCATGGAAGCCGTCAGGGCGATCGCCGACGATTTCCAAATATAAGTTGATTTTGGCGGCAGCCAGCAGGGTGTAAAGACGCATGGAAAATTTGGGACACTGCTACAGGATTGTATCGCCAGATCACCACCGCGATCGCGTTTCAGTCTCATTGCCGAGATTAGGTGGGTGGCGAGGCCTCGCTGTTTACCCTGAAGACATTGCATTTTGCAGATGATGCCAACAAATCTGAGGGTTGCTGTCTAGCATTGCACCAGCTCTGAAAATAACGTTTTCCCTAGCAAGCGTTTGAAGGTCAACCCAGGTCTGCGGGGGGCAGCTTTAATCGTCCCAGGTCTCGTGCCCTAGGGGGGCGTTTTCGCGCAGCCACTTGGCCAGCCACACCATGGCCAGGCTTTTGCCCGATCCCTGGGTGTGCCAGATGATGCCGCCTTGGCGCTGCGGTACCCGCTGCTGGGCGGCTTTGATGCCAAAGTACTGGTTGTGGCGGCAGGTCTTTTTGACCCCGGCATCGAACACGATGAAGTCGTGGATCAGTTCGAGCAGGCGGGGTTTGGCGCAGAGGCGCACCAGGGCCGTGTCGAGGGCATTGTCGCCAATCGCGGGGTCGATGGTGGGTAGGTATTTGCGGCCTTTGGGGTCGGTTTTGGGGTTGTAGTGGGGGTTTTCTTCTTTCCAGGTCAGGTAGTACTTGGCGGCGGTTTCGGTGGTGCCGTAGCGCAGGCCCTGGGTGTCGTTCCCGGCCATGACCAGCTGCATGGTGGTGAAGAAGGGGCGGTGAAACTCTTTGCGCTGGTTGTCGAGGTTTTGGTGAATGCCTTTGGCAACATCAACGCTGCCTTTTTTGAGTTCAAGAATGCCCAGGGCAATGCCGTTGACGTAGGGCACGATGTCGGGGCGGCGGGTATTTTGGCCTTTGAGGGTGACTTCTTCGGCGATCGCAAAGTCGTTATTGTCGGGCTGTGCCCAGTCGATCAGCGCTACGGTTTGGGTTTGCTCCCCGGCCTCGGCTTTGACTTTGACCCCGTAGCGCAGCAGGCCATAGACGGCTTTGTTGGCGTCGTAGAGGTTTTGGCTGTCGCCTAGGGCGGCGGCCTGGTCTAGCTCTCGCAGGGCTTTGGCGATTAGGGTTTCGCTAATACCCTGGCGGGCCAGCCACGATCGCAGCAGGTCGGCCTCGATGTTGCGGTTGTTGGGGCGGGTCTCCCAGTTGCCCAGGTAGCGGTAGCCCAGGTGGGTTTGAAATAGCTGGACGACTCGATTTTGGGTGGCTCGTTCCCGTTGGCCGACGGTGCTCACGGCGGTGCTCCTTGAGGGGTGCCCGAGGTTGGGCTGCTTAACCAGTGTTCCCACAGTTATAGCAAGCTGCTTTGGAGCCAATCACCCTGTTAGGAATGCCTCACGAAAACCAGACATTACGCTCAAGGCGAACTGAGCGCGTCCAACATAGCTCTGAGAGCGGCTTGGGCTTTACTCAAGGTCGCGAGATCCATCGCCTATGAACCGTAGGGCAGCGGGGTGGGGATACTTGTTCTGGTTAATCAAGATTTGCCGTTCTAGAACACGATCGCTGTCGTTAAACCCCAAAATTCTAGCGGTTACATCCCCGATTGCTGTCACCGGATGCAGAATCGTGTCTTGCAGTTGAAAATGCTCTGCCCAGCGATCGCGACGCGGATTATAGAAGCGAGTAAATTCTTGGGTTGCCCAGACAATCGAGCCAATGTCGCTGCCTTTGAATCGGTTGCAAAATACGCAAGCATAGGCCAGATTATCGGCTTCGCTAGTGCCGCCGTGCTTCAGGCTGATGATGTGATCGACTGCGCACCCAAAGGCTGTGTCGTTTTCGTGAATGAGGCAATACTCGCAGAGGTTATGGGCACGGGCTGCGACTTGGCGGCGCAGGTCTTGGCTCAAGTACGGGCGCTCCATCCAAAACCCCTAGGATGCCGCAACGTATTGATAGGCGCGGGCTTTGGCTAGCCGCAGCAGGTGTTCTAGCATCAGGTACTGATCTAGCTCAGCTTTTTCGTCGGCGGTGAGGGCTTCTGTTTTCTCGCGAAAGATTAAATCGGCAACCCGCTCTTTGGCAACCTCGGAGGGCTGGAAGTTGATCAGGCTTTGGGGGGTGGTCCCTGCCGCAATAAATTCAATAATTTCTTCGTATGCTCTGGTCATGACGGTGGGAGGCATTGGCGTAGTTGCTCCATCGCAGGGGGCCTAGCCCAATCTTAGTGGGTTTCCGCTAGCGCTGGCGAACTCATGCGGCCAGGGGAATTTCGCGCCGGATGGCTTCTTCGATTTGGCTGAGGTCACAATCGTAGTCTTCAGAATGTCTCGACATCAGGGTAAGCCAGAATCTTTGCGTCTTGGGTCAGGAGGGGAACGTTTAGGACTTTTGCTGTGGCGACGATGATTTGATCTGCCGGATCGTTATGAAAGCCTTTGAGACTGGTGGATTGAAGAATGATCGGAAGGCTGAGATCAATTCGTTCAATGCCAGGGTAGGCCAGGGCAATCTCTAGCCACTCGTTGACGGGGCAGTCAAAGCTTAATCGGCCCTTTTCGACTAATTTGGCGATTTCCCAACAGGAAATCATACTGATGCCTAGACTACTACCTTGGTGAGATTGAATAATCTCCAGGTTTGCAGGGGTTAGTTTGGGGGCTTCATCAACCCACCAAATCCAGATATGGGTATCTAGAACGATCATGCCGATGCTTCCCAGTCGTCAGCGGCTACAGGTTCGTAGGGGTCTTCGTAGTAGCGCAGTTTGCCACGAAGAGGATGCTGCTCGGCGATGGCCTGGGCGTTACTGGCACGAAGATCCTGCTTGAGGGACTTCAGAATCATCTCAATGACGGCAATGCGGTCTTCGATGGAGGCCCCGCTTAGTTGATTCAGGATATTGGTGTCTAGCATGACCTGTGCCCTGTTGTGAGTCATTGGCTGGCTGGGTTAATTGTAAACCGCACCCGCCCGGTAAGAAGCTGCTGCATCATGCCCTGTTTGATGGCCTGGGTTTTGGCGCGGCGGGCTTCTAGGGCTGAGATCCCAGATCGCAGCGTCCACGTCGGAGAGGATAGTTGCGATCGCCCCACTCCCCTATTCCTGAGCTGTCCCAAAGGCTTGAACGATCGCCTCATCAATGCGGGGCAGTTCATCCACAAGAAACTGTTGCCAAAAGCGTCGTACGTCGTCTTCGATGTCGCTGAGAAACATTTCTGGTCTGATGTCCTCAGAGACGATT
>SLIY01000415.1 GCA_007135385.1 Leptolyngbyaceae cyanobacterium CSSed165cm_216 | reverse complement strand
CTGCCGTATCTGATTTTGGCCGTGCCCATCCTGGACATGTCAGCGGTCATCTTCGATCGCATTCGGTCCGGCAAGTCTCCCTTCATCGCCGACAAGCGCCACTTGCACCATCGGCTGCTAAATGCCGGACTTTCCCATCGGGTTACGGTCTTGTTTATTTACATCTTGACCCTGTGGGTGGGTAGTTTGGCCCTAGCCTTTGCTGGCATGCCCAGCGGTATCGCCTATGCCCTCGCCACAACGGCCCTATTGAGCTATACCGGCTGGCGCATCCGGCAGCGAGCCCGATAGTCAGGGTTGCTTCCTTCGGAAGACATTTTCGCTTAACCTTCAGGGATCGAGCTTTATTTTTCTGCAAGTCCCTTAGGCGCTAGGGGCCATAGGGGTAGTCATAGGGTTGCTGAAAGTCCGTGGCTCGGTAAATATGCAGTGTCTCAGTCACTGCTCCCCCCCGCCTCAGCGGTAGGGTAGTCAGGGGCTCAATCTGATCGAATAAAGGGAAGTACTGGGCCATAATCGCCGGGTCTGCGACAAACCGCTCTAGGGTGATGTAGAGGGCGTCTTGGCCCAGCCAGTCTGTTTGGTCAAACCAAAAGGCAAAGCCGCGGGGGTCTTGGCTAAAGGCCGTAATCGGCAGATCCTGTAGTGGGTGGATGGCCATCCCCAGATAGCCCCCCAGATAATATTCATTGGTAAAGACAAAATCCACCTCCTCCAGGGCCGCGATCAGGGCTGGGTCAGCCGCGATCAGCTGGCGCATTTGCCCGGTATCCAGCAACTCTGTGGACCCATCTTGGTCGACGGGCACCAGCCCACCAAAGGGGGCGTAGCGGCTAGGCTGCTGCAAAAAACCCAATTGCAGATGGAGCATGGCCACCACAGACAGGGCCACCAAAAACCACCCAGAGCCCCAGAGCCAGCGTCGAATTAACCGGGGCCGCTGTTGCTGCCAGAGGACGGCCTGCTGTCCTAACAGGATGACCACCCCCCAGTACCCAGGGGCCGGCCAAGCGGGCAAAATCTGTTGCTTACCCCCCAACAGGGTAAACAGCAGCATAATTGGCAGTGACAGCCATAAGATCAGGGCGTCTTTAGCCAGCTCAACATCAGGATTGACCGTCATCAGCAGGCGCAGGTGCCCCGGCTGAAAGCTTTTGCGGGCTGTCACCCACCACAGGGGAAAGCCAAACAGAGGAAATAAATAGGCGACGGAGATCAGCCAGTAACCCACCATCTGCCCCAGGCTAAAAGGGGCAGTCTCCTGGGGGCGATCAAAGCGCATGCCCAACTGAAACCGAAAGGAAATCCAGTCGTGCTGGCTATTCCACAACCACAGCGGCAACAGGGTGATGACGAATAGCCCTAGAGCAACGCCGGTCCAGGGCGATCGCAGCGCAGATCGATAGGGGGCACAGGCCAGACAAAATCCCACCAAGCTCAGCCCCAGCACAAACCCATGGTACTTACTCAGGCAAGCCAATCCTACCCATAGTCCCAGGAGGGCAATGCGCCAGGTGGGGCGGTAGGGCACATCGGCCCACCCATAGCGTCGCTGGCCATTCTGCTGGGGAAAAAACTCCCAGGCGGCGGTAAACAATGTGGCACTCCAAAACAAGATCAAGCCCGTGTCGGGGGCGGTGAGAATGCCAAAGCCGATGGTAAATAGGGGGATGAGAGTGACTAGGGCCAGAGTCATCACGCCCGCTGCCGCCGAAAAGAGGTAGGTGGCGGTGCCATAGAGTAGCCCCAGGCTGACACAGTACAACCCTAGCGCTCCCAGACGAATGGTCAGGGGGGAAATGACCCCTGTCAGCCACCAACCCAGGCCCGTGGTCCAGGCCACGACTGGGGGGTGGTCAAAATAGCTCCAGTGCAGGTGGCGACTGTAGAGGTAGTAATAGGCTTCATCAAAGCCGGGGAAGAGCCAAATCGCGACCAGGGTGCGATAGAGCAGGCCGCCTAGGATCAGGGCCAATAGCCCCGATGACCAGCGACTATGTGGCCAAATAAATTTCATATCAACTTGATAGCACGGCTGTACCAGCCCTTAAGTCATAATGACACTATTTCATATCGTGTCATCCCTCGCGAAAGGATCATCGTCCAGCCCATGAATAACAGCGCAGAAGTGATTTGCGTCGGCTCCGAACTGCTGCTCGGGGATATTCTCAACAGCAACGCTCAATTTTTAGCTAAAGAGTTAGCTGTTCTCGGTATCCCTCACTATTTTCAAACGGTGGTGGGAGATAACCCCGCTCGGATTCAGCAAGCCGTAGCCATTGCTTGTGAGCGATCGCATCTCTTGCTGTTTACCGGCGGCCTCGGCCCTACCCCTGACGATCTTACCCTAGAGTCATTGGCTGACTTTTTTGGGGTACCCCTGATCGAACATGCCGATCTAGTGGCGGACATTGAAGCGAAATTCATCAGCCGGGGTCGGGTCATGCCGCCGAGCAACCGTAAACAAGCTCGCTTACCCCAGGGGGCCTGGGTATTGCCCAACACCCAGGGAACAGCCCCTGGGGTCATTTGGCAACCCCGCCCAGGGCTAACCCTAATGACCTTTCCGGGGGTACCCCGTGAGATGCAGTCCATGTGGCAAACCACCTCGGTCCCCTATCTGTACCAGCAGGGCTGGGTCAAGGCTACGATTGTCAGTCGCATGTTGCGGTTTTGGGGCATTAGCGAATCCGCCATGGCAGAGCGAGTGGTCGACCATTTGCAGCAGGGTAACCCCACAGTGGCCCCCTATGCCAGCCATGGAGAAGCCCGATTACGGATTACCGCCAAAGCCGAGTCAGCCGCCGCTGCCCTTGCTCTAATCACCCCTGTAGAACAGACTATTCGGGCCTTGGTGGGGGACGATTGCTACGGCACAGACGAGGATACCCTGGCCACGGTGGTAGGCCAATTATTAAGCCAGCGTCAACAAACCTTGTCAGTAGCCGAATCCTGCACCGGGGGAGGGCTCGGCCAGATGCTGACTACGGTGGCGGGCAGTTCGACCTATTTTCGGGGGGGCGTAATTGCCTATGACAATGGGGTCAAAACAGCCCTGCTGGGGGTGACTAGTACGGCGCTCGCAACTGACGGGGCCGTTAGTGCCACTGTGGCTGAGCAAATGGCGCTGGGGGTACAGGCGCAGCTGAACACTGACTGGTCCTTAAGTATTACCGGCATTGCTGGCCCTGGTGGTGACACGCCCACAAAGCCAGTAGGCCTGGTTTATATTGGTCTGGCCACCCCCGAGCAAAAGGCTATCAGCTTTCAGCATGAGTTCACAGGGTTTCGAGGTCGAGACTGGGTGCGACACCTTAGTGTCTGTTCTGCCCTGGATCATCTGCGCCGTTGCTTACTGTAACTAGTACCTTGATCATTTTCGTCAATTCGCTATGATGGTTACACGCATAGTTGCAATCCTGTAAATGGATCTGGTATTCGTCGTGCAGATAATGCTGCACAGGGGCGTGGCCAGAGTAGCCAATGCCAGTAAGGAGTTTTGCTCTAATGGACTATATTGAAAAGGTTCTAGAGAAGCTGGGCGAGTGGATCGATAAAGTTATCGATGCCATCTTTGGTCCAGAGCCTCAGCAAGAGCCTGACATGATTCCCATTCCTGTGGATGAGCCCAGGCGGTAAACTGGTTAGGCCGCTCAAGAGAATACATTTTTGCTTCGGATTCAGATCATTCATGGGCCGAACCTAAATATGTTGGGGCTTCGAGAGCCTGGCATTTATGGTCGGCAAACCCTGGAGTCTATCAATGCTAGCCTTAATCGCGAGGCCAGTAAGCTTGATGTGACTCTTTCTGTTTTTCAGTCCAATAGTGAAGGGGCGTTGGTTGACTGTATCCAGGCTGCTTTTGGGCAACAGGATGGTATTTTGATTAATCCTGGGGCCTATACCCACACTAGTGTGGCGATTAGAGATGCGATCGCAGCGGTTGGTTTGCCCACGGTAGAAGTTCACCTCAGCAATATTCACCAGCGAGAGTCTTTTCG
>SLIY01000195.1 GCA_007135385.1 Leptolyngbyaceae cyanobacterium CSSed165cm_216 | reverse complement strand
TGCAACCCCTGTGCCACAATTGGCCCAATCCTTTACCGTAAAGACAGGTGGTAACGGTGGAGTCGTCTACTCGTCGGCAACCTGGTGCCCAACCCAGGGATCCTAATCTGTCGGGGGTATCTCCAACCCCCCAACAGCTGCACAACATCAAGGCTCACCTTGACCTAGTGTTGTTGGCCCTAGAAGCCCTGACCGGCCTAGGGTCAGAGGCGATGCTGGCGACGGCTGAGAGCTTGCAATTGTCTGAGCTGCTCAGCGATCGCGTTAATCTCTGGCGGCTGCGCCAGGCTAGCCCCCTACGCAAAGGCCAGGGTCGCAAAAAGCTGGATGTGGACGAGGCTCGGGCCTTGGTATTGGTTAGCTGTCATCTGGCGGCCCAGCACCGAGATACCATTCGCCAAGCAGTAGGACGACTGGAGCAGGCCCTAGAGCGGGGGCAGCCCCCCCATCAAGCGGCAATCTTAGGTAACTACCTGGATGCCTTTACGAATGCCTACCAAGAGCGGATGGAGGGGGATCAGAGCTCGACCCCCGATCAGTTAGGGCCGCTGGCCTTGAAACTACTCGTGGATCTGCTGTTTTATAGCGGTCAGGGGGGTAGCCGCAAGCTGTGGGGAGCACTATTGGACCGCTCTATGCTAAAGCCGCAGGGATGACACAACACGATTCAGACGTCACGCGATTCCAACCTAAGACCAGGGCTGATGACAGGGTGAGACTTTATGGCTGCGATCGCATCGCTTACGACCTATAGCTATCAGGCGGGTACCTGCACTCTGCGACTAACCGGGCAACAGTCGCCTCTGAGTCAGGTGTCAGACCGGCCAGTACTGGCGCGATCGCGGTTCGATCTACAGATCTATGCCGCAGCACCGACGGCAGCAACCCCAGGGAGCACCGCCTCAGCCGATCCTAGCCCGGCGGCTGAGGCGGAACTCAGAGGGCGCGCCCCCCAGTTGTCGGCATTGGCCCACTTAGTGCATTGCTATGTGTCGGTCTACCTTCACGGGGATGACCTGAGTTTGGCACCAGAGGCCACCCTAGAACAAGGGGACTATACCTTACAACCCGTAGGACTCACCCGCCATCGGTTAACGGCACCCCAAGCCGACGGCGATGCCCCCTGGGCGATCACCCTATCGCTGTTACAACTAGCAGATCTGGCGGATGTGCTGGAACAAGCCAATGGCGCTGTGCAAGTGCTCACCGAGGCTGATTTACCCCAGGGCAAACCCATCGTCCGCCCCCGCCTGCCACTGTGGATTGGCTCGGCGGCAGCGGTGTTGGTGGCAGCCGTGGTGGGTGGTCAGTGGTTGACATCGCCTTCCAGCCCCGTGGTTTTTTCCCCATCCCCAGACTCGATCGCCGAGCCCGACCGGGAAACGGCCCAAGAGCGCGCCCTTGACCCAGCTGATCAGGATCAGATAGCTGCCCTCGAAGACAATGCCCTGACTGATCCCACTGCAACACCTCCCGAGCCCGCTCGGGACCCGTTGGCCCTGGATCGACCAGCCCCACCTGCCTCTGACACCCCAGCCGACCAGCCCACCGAGGGCCGCCAGCCAAGTCCCCAACCCGCCACTCCAGAGGCCCAGCCTAGCCCCGGCAATGATGTCTCTAGGGCACAGCGATCGCGCCCCTTTAGCCTAGAAGAGTCTCCTGAAGCCGACCGAGCCGATCCAGACAGGGCGCCCATGGCTGCGACTCGAGCCCCCCTGGTGGCGGGATCAGAACCGTGGCGAGACGCCCTAGCCCAGATCCTGAGTCAGCAGTGGCCTACCACCCCTGATCTTCCTGCCCCCCTGCGCTATCGGCTCACCCTTGATGCCGAAGGCACCATCATCGAACGGCGACCCATGACCGCCGTATCAACCCTGTACCAGAACTCCCCTGACCTACCTCAAGTGGGTACCGTCCTAGCTGAAGTCGCCCCAGGGGAGACGATCACGGTAGAAGCTCGCTTCTTGCCCTCCGGGGATGTAGAAATTCTGATTTAAGGGTAGCTTTAAGTGTGACCTGGCTTGCCCTTATTTTTGGCCTTGCGCATCCGCAGAGTCGACATGGCCTTATCGACCGGGAAACCCGCCACTGGAATCACCTGGTGTTTGCGATCGGCTTCTAGTTGTTTTAATTCTGTGTAATCCACCCAGTGGATGCAGTCCACAGGGCAGGTATCGATCGCTTCTTGAATCAGCTCTTCGGAGTCACCATCTTGTCGGTACACCCGCGATCGCCCATAGTCTGGCTCGATATAAAAAGTATTACGGGCCACATGGGCGCAGTGCTTACAACCAATACAGGTGAGCTCATCAACGTAGACCCCTGTTTGCCGTAATTGTCCCCCTAGTTCGGGTTCATAACCAGTACGGCTGTCTGCTTGGCGCAGATGCCCCCCCAGTTCCGGTTCTAAGCCCGTTGGTGCCTTCGTCCCATCTGAATTGGTCCCATCTGGATTGGTCACGTCTGGATCAAACTCAAGCATTGATCACAAAGTCCTAACAACATCTCCTAAAAACAGCGAAAGGGACTAGTAGCCCAGCCCCTTTCAGCCATCAGCCTGGTCGCTTACTAGCCATTCCAACGCTGCACCACCAACCGCACAGAGCCATCTGCTTTCACCTGCTCTTCAGCGAGTTGAAACCCTTGCTTGGTCGCTTCGCTAAGCACAGTGGTATAGGCGTAGCGCTGAGTCACCTGATTTAGAAAGCCTTGAACCGTAAGGGGCTGCTGCCAATATTGCAGATCAGTTACCAGTTCATAGTCGCTAGTTTCGGGATTACGACGAAACCCGATATCGTAACCGTTGTCTTGGGTAATGACGACATCAGCGATTTCAGTTTGACCCTGATACCCCTTAACATCACAAGGTCCTGACTTCCAGGGGGTACCTAAATCAGTCAGTGCCGCCTTGAGAGACTCCAGGTTGCGGATTTTGGTTTTGATTTGGCTAAAGTGTGACATCGTTTCGTAGGTAACTCTAGATACTAAAGGACTCAGAACTAAAGGAATCAGGGCAAATCACCACTGGCTGTAGGAGACTTGAGAGGACGCTTTTTCGCTGATTGTCTGCTGATTAGGCTGGTTGTAATAGTCAGAGGTAGTCTGTTGAGAGACAACAATACCGAGTTGAGCCTCAATCGCTGCCGTAACCTCAGCACAGGAAGCCCCCACGATGCCGGTCACCGTCTCCTTGACGCGACCATCGGGGTAAATAATGAACTCTAACGTTTCCATAGATAAATTAGCCAGATTAGTTAGCCTTGTACCCTGCCATGAACTTGCAGGTTTAACGAAAATGGTCTATGGCAACAGCCAACAGTACAGCTTTGGTTTAAATCCTAACGATTATTAGGCAAATAACCCACAATGTTTCATTACGAAAGTCAATACGCTGTATTGATTCAGCGAGTAAAGCCTGCATTATATGTAGTGTCGCGTAACTTTCAGGGAGCGTCAAGGCAACTTTTGTTACATATTGCCGAGATTTTTAGTCCTGATTTGCCCTTAACCACCATTTCATCAGCATTCTACAACGGTCGAAAATTAAGAAACGTAAAGTAACGTTTAAGGAACCTACCCGATGTCCGAACCAATTTACGACTTGCTGCTGCGGGGTGGCCACAGTAACCACTAACCCAGCCGCTATGTTAGGCCTATCAGCCCGTCTGGGGCATCTGGCGGTGGGCCGTGTCGCTGATATCTCAGTGCAAGACCTGCGCCCAGGCAACTTTACCTGGCGGGACAATAGCGGCGATCAGGTCCAGGCTAATAGCGTCATCAGTCCAGCCTTTTGCCTCAGGGCCGGGGAAGTGATCCAGGCTGATAGCCCTGCTGTGGTTAGGCCCATGGCCTTGGCCAGCTAATCCAGTCACCTGGGTTATACCTGTACCGTCCCAGCCATCAAGGTTGCAATTGAGACAGGGTTTCCTCTATGCCAGAGACCCGCTTAATGTAGTCCACCTCATGGGGATAGGCTAGGCGGGGCAGCCGCTCGGGGTTAGCCGTGTAGAAAGGTTCGTAGGTAATGTGGTA
>SLIY01000276.1 GCA_007135385.1 Leptolyngbyaceae cyanobacterium CSSed165cm_216 | reverse complement strand
GTTCTCAATCCCCATGGCGATTATCAGTTTACTGCCAGCAGCAGGCGTCATGGCCTAGTCAGATGCCGTCTCATTTGAGACCTCAATCAGGCCCAAATCAATTAATCGAGGTGCCCATAATTGAAACTTCCATAAACACTCTTCCATAAACACTAATGAATATTTTCTCATTATAACGATAGCGGGAATGAACCGTGAACGACAATCATCATCCCCCAGGTACCACCATATCTAAGCTTTAGCCTACCATCATGGGACTGCCGTGAGCGAGCCGTAGGCTTTACACCAAAACGATTTCACCCGTCTGAGAGATATTGGCCTATTGCGTAGGACGCAAAATAACCCTATGAATGGCATTATGTACTATATATCCCCCTGCCCCCCATAGGGATGATGGCTACCTGACCCGAAGCCTTGGGAGCAGCGGCAGAGGAGTAGAGCTCCTTGTAGAGCTCCTTTGAGTTTACTGGTTACTAAGTGACCGATATGCGTTCAAAAATCGGATTTACTATGCTACAACAAGCCATTTCCAAACTCCAGACCTGGTTTCCTGCCCCAGAGGTTAGCGCCCACTGCGACGGCCCCTGCGGCGTCTATGACCCTTCTTCGGCCCGTGTCGCTGGTGAAGCGGTTCTGTCAATGACCAAGAAGCTAGTAGACCTGGAATTGCCGGCAGCTGGTGATAAAGCAGCCACTATCACCTACAACAACACATTCTCTCGCTATACGGCTATTAAAGAAGAGCAGGCCCAAATTGCCAAAGATGAACTGCTCATCCTCTGGACTGACTACTTTAAGCCAGTTCACCTAGAGCAGTTTCCCGATTTGCATGACACCTTTTGGCAGGCTGCCAAGCTATGCTCGGCCTGTAAGGTTGAGGTGAGTGTGCAGCACGCCACCGAGCTGATGGACGCCATTCAAAAGATCCACACCATGTTCTGGGCCACCAAGAGTCGTGATATCTCTTGGTATACCGCCAGCTAAAGAGCTTCAGCTCAATTCTGTAAGAGACCTGACTTCTGCAGAGTTCTAGGCCCCATAGGTTAGTGGCTGCAGAAGTTGGGCCTTTATTTGGTCTAGGCCCCATGACTATGGCTCCAGACGCCTCTCAGGCTGATCACTCTGATCTCGCTCCCCCCTCGGCCTTACGATCGAGTCGGCTGAGGGACGTTGCCCTCTGGCTGCTGAGGCGGCGGCGGCGGTTTCGGGTGACGGGCCTTTCCATGGTGCCGCTGCTGAAACCTGGTGAAGAGGTGCTCCTAAATCCCCAAGCTTACCGCCGTAGCGCTCCCCAGCCGGGGGATCTGGTGGTAGCTGTGCATCCCACCCGCCCGCATCTGCGGCTGATTAAGTGGGTAGTCTATGGGGAGGGGGGGGGACTATTTTCTGCGGGGAATCAATACCGCTGCCAGTACTGACAGCCGAAACTTTGGCCTGGTGCCAAGCCATTGCCTGCTAGGGCGAGTGGTTTGCCGGTTTCCTTGATCTAGCGATCGCAGATCTAAGCGATAGAATACAACCATAAATGAATGGCACTTTGCCTGGCTATGGTTGACACTGCCTTTTCCAGATCGCGATCGCGGATTCGTCCTAATCAAATTCCACCCTTGGAAAACGGCGACCGCCTGACCCGCTCAGAATTTGAACACCGCTACCAGGCCATGCCCTGGGTGAAATCAGGTCGTTGAGGCCTCAGAGAATGTCTTGACAATGGTCATAATTTCCGCTGGAGAATCCACTCGATAAGCTTGAATACCCAGGGCTTTAGCCGATTCCACATTGCGTGCCCCGTCGTCAAAAAAGGCCACATGTTCTGGGGTCGTATCCAGTTCTGCTAACACATGCTCAAAAATAGTAGGACTGGGCTTCATCAGGCCAATTTCATAGGACAGAAAGAGCCGATCTAGCGCCTCAAAAAAGTCGTAGCGATCGCGCAATTTACCGAAATGAGCTGGATTGGTATTGGATAACAACGACAGGTGGTACTGGGGTTTGAGGGCACTGAGCATGACTTCACAGCCTGGTAGAGGCGCTTGCACAATCTCTAGGAATTCGTGCTGAACCATCTCCGGGGTCAATGCCAAGTCAAAATCTTGAATAAACGCCGCCGTGAATTGGTCAAAATCAGTACGCCCTGACTCAAAATCGACGGTGCTGGGGGCACTGACCCAGAGATGATGTAGCTCATCGATCGGCAGGGAACGGCCCAACAACTTTCCTACCCGGTCTTGCCACTGTAGGTCAATCAGCACCCCGCCCATATCTAGAAGAATGTGCTCAATCATACTGTTAAAAACCTTAAACTTTTATCAACCAGCATGGGCCTAAACAAGCCATTGCCTGGTGTAAATCCTTTATTGGGCAAGGCTCAGGGACGATTGTATCTCACTGTAACATTCAGATTAATTTCCTGGGCCTGAAAGAATAGTTCACGTCCGCCCGCAGCAAAGTTAGTTAGGCTGAAATTATCGATAACTCTCTGGGTGTATGGGAGTTCTAGTGGCGAGGATGGCCCTCCCACCGCTCTCTGAGCTTAGAATCCGTTCTGGCCATTGGGTCAGGCTGTCCTAACGTTGCTTTCTTGTTTCAGGGCCTAATAACTATGAATACCTTGCTTACCCCTAACACTAAACCCATTAACTGGGTTAGGGTCGTCTTATTGGCATTGACATTCTGGTTCAGCAGCAGTCTGCTGATTGATTTTGTGGTAATGCCTGGTATGTTCGTCAGCGGCATGATGACCCAGCCTGCCTTCGGCACCGCTGGATATGGTTTATTTTGGGTGTTCAATCGCCTTGAACTGGTATGTGCAGCGCTAATTTTGACCGGTCTGTTGGTCACCCGCCAAGCTCGTCGAGAGCAGGCCGTCATGATCAGCGGCATGCGCAGTCGCTGGGCCGTGGAAATTGCCTTGGTCCTACTGGCCATTACCCTGGTGCTCACCTATGGGCTATCTCCGGCTATGGGGGGGTTGGGTATTTCCTTGAATGTCTTTGAGCCTGGTCACATTCCAGCGGCGATGAACCGACTGCACGGGCTGTACTTTGGCCTAGAAACACTGAAGCTGTTAGGCTGTGCAGCTCTGCTGAAACTCACGTTCCAAGATCTCAGGGTGTCCGCCGAGTAGGTAGATGGCCCGGGGAAGCCGCTTAGCGGCTAACGCTGTTACCCTGGGGCCACCAGTCAGGCAACCATCCCTGTCATCTGACACCTAACCCCCTAGGACACTAGTCCCCTGACGATTCTCCTGGCCAAAGCAGTCTGACGGCCAGGAGGGCAAACCCCACCGCTGCCACCGCTTTGACCAACCGCTCGGGCAAGATCTGGGCAGTGCCTTCCCCAATCAACACCCCCAGAAAACTGGCTAGCAACAGCGCTCCCGCTGTGCCCAAGAAGACAGCCTTGGGGGATTTTGAGCTGCCCCCCAAGGCGATCGCCGCTAGCTGACTTTTATCGCCCAGTTCTGAGACAAAGACGGCAGCAAAGCTAAGGGCAAGGAGATTCCAGTCCATGGGGGTATTGGGGGTTAGGGGTCAGGGGGTCGGGGGCTAGGTCGGCAGATGGGCGATATCCCAGAGTAGCCAAATGGTAATGCCGAGAAGGATAGCCCCAGCGGCGGTATCTAGGGTTTGGGGCGATAGCCGCCGGGCCAGCCACTGCCCTAGCAAGACGCCAATCAAGCTAGTGGCTATCAGGGCACTCCCGGCACCCAAAAACACAATCCAGGGTGCTTCAGATTGAGCACTCATTAACAATGTGGTGACCTGGGTTTTATCCCCCAACTCAGCCAGGAAAATAGTGACGAAGGTTGAGACAAATACCCGCTGGAAGCTAGCCCTAGCCTTTGGCGGCGAGGCAGTAGAGGAATCAGGGGTTGACGATGGGGATGCAGGCAATGGGCGAGAGCTAGTCAGGGACACAGGCAAGACTCTTAGAGGGCACGGCTAGAGGGCACGGCTAGAGGGCAAGGCGATCGCCATCTTTCATTTTCTTTTCATTATCTGCAAAGACACCCGCGATCGCAACCTCCAACCCTCGTTATTGATTCAAGTCAAAATTCAACCTTGCTCATTCCCCTGTCCTACGGGAGCGGCTCCCTACTACCTGCCGTCCACCATGCCATTGTTCCGCGCCAGGGCAGACACACCCGTCTGCCCCTAGGTTGTCCACCCTACCGCCTGATTAAACCGCTGCATCTCGGGGCTGTCCTCACCATAAATATCATCAATGTGCTCCTGGCAACAGTCGATAGCGAACTCATTTAGGTCAGCTGGGTCGATGTCAAACATGGCCTCAAAGGTGGTGGCTGTCACCCGGCAAAAGTCGGGGCGTTGATCATAGATGGTGCAGCGGCGATCGTGGGGGTCGTAATGAATACACCAGCCGTTAGCGCCCACCAAGCTAAGGTACAGCGCCAGTTGGTCGGGGGAAAGGTACTGGTCTAAATCAGGGCGTTCGTTAGGGGCTAAGTAACAGCAAGCCCCGCAAGACGTTACACATTTCCAGGTGGCCATTCAATCTCCTCAGGCATGAACCAGGCAGACCACGGACTGAAGCTGCCTTAGAATTTTGTTAAGTTATCTAAAAAATCCCAGCCGTAACCAGGTAAAATAAGCCTCGAACGAATCTAATGATTCTAGTTTACAGGCCTGTGTTGGGAGGTTCCATGAGCTTTATCAGTAGTGTATTCAGTAGTATCAACTTTGAGCTTATCGCTCAGTTGCTGATGCTGGCCATGATCGTGATTGCTGGACCGGCCATCGTCTTTTTGCTGTTCCTGCGGGGCGGCGATCTGTAGACGATCTGTCAAGGACTGGTAAAACGGTAGGCTGTCTTCTCACCAGGATGCTAGTGACTAGCATCCTTTTTTAGTGACTACGGTTAACGGCTTTGGAGGTTCCCGCCAGTCATCTCCCACCGGCTAAGGGGATTTCCGAGCAAAGAGATCCCCACGTTAAGCAATGCACCGCTTACGCTACCGGGCCTCTCGCTTGACGCAAGCGGTGCGTTCCGGCCAGGACAAAGGGTTTTGCACCACCACGAAGTTGACCTGAGGCCGGGAACACACCCTAGGCATCATCAAGCTTTCAGCGCTTCAACGGCGCAAAAATCACCCCTTTCAAACCACCTTGACACGGCGGGTTGGGCATGGCCCACTACTGAGAAAAAAGTTTCCCAGTAGTCACCTAAGTCGCCAACCGCTGTTTGAGGATAAATTCAGCGATCGCTAAATCGACTGGGGTAGTGACTTTGAGGTTGGTTTCCTCCCCGGGCACCACCTGGACAGGGAGGTGGCACTGCTCGAATAGGGCGGCGTCATCGGTGACACTCCAGCCCATTTGCACCCCCTTTTCATGACATTGCTTGAGCAGGGCCACATCAAATCCCTGGGGAGTTTGGGCCGCCCATAACCCCTGGCGAGCAGGGGTGGCGGTGATGGTGCCCTGGTCATCCACGACTTTGATCGTGTCTTTGACCGGGATGGCGGCAATCAATCCCTGACAGTCATCAAGGGCCGCAGCACAGCGATTAAATAGGGCTGGGGTGGCCAGACATCGCGCCCCATCGTGAATCAGCACTCGGGTGGCGTCAGCGGGTAGCCCTTGCAGACCGTTATAAACCGATTCCTGACGGGTGTCGCCGCCCCCGATAAACTGCACCGGGATGGTCAGGCCCAGATCAGCGGCGATCGCCATCAGATTCGCTTGATCGGCAGGTTGGCCAATCAGCCCCACCCAGCGAATAGTTTCAGCGGCTTCGGCGGCTAGCAAGGTCCAGGCAATGACAGGCTGCCCCATCAGGCTGAGCAATACCTTGTTACGATCGGCCCCCATACGCCGGCCCAGACCAGCGGCGGGAATGAGAAGATGAACGGATGTCATAGATACTTTGGCAGTTTTTCCAGCGCTTTATTGAAAATATTCGATTTTGTCAGCTAGATAGCCCCTAAATCTTCCTCAGGTTCCACTACAATAACTTGCGAACAGGCATGGACTTTAAATATGCGGGTACTGGCTCTGGTTCCGGGGGGGATTGATGACCAACTGCGGTTCTTTCCCATAGTTAATCAGCTAAGCAATGGGTTGAAGGCCTCTGAAATCACAGTAGTGGTGTCCCCAGAGGCCAAGGATATCTATAGCCTGTCAAAGGCCGTGACTGAGGTGGTTCCTTACAGCTTTGGGGTCAGCAATAGCCCAGCCGATAGGGCTAACCTGCTAGGTATTGTGCGCGATCGCGACTTTGACGTGGTTCTGACAGGGACCCAGTCTTGGTCTGTGGCAATGCTGCTATGGCTCAGTGGTATTCCCACTAGACTGGGGTTTTCCGGGGGAGCTAACAATTGGTTACTCACCAAAACAGTACCCCTCAAAGCCAATCAGCCCTTGAGTGCCCAGTACAGTGCATTACTTCACCAGTTGAATGTGGGCGGCCCGCCGCCCCCCCTGACCATCAATGTCCCCCAGGGGGACATCGCCGCCGTAGAAGCCATGGGTAAGGCCGCCAGCCTGGAAGGCGGCTATGTATTGGCTTACCCTGGCCCGACCAATGCTGGGGACAGCTACCCGAGTCAGGGATGGGTGTCGGTTCTGAAGGATTTTCAGCAGCGTCAGCCTGACCTGCCGGTTGTCCTGATTCAAACCCCCGCCACCGCTGACCCGGTTGCCGCTATTCAAGCGCAATTACCCAACGTCAAGGCCATGGCACCGGAAACCAGTGGACAGCTAGCCGCTTTGATTGCTGGGGCCAATCTATTGATCTCAGTAGACAGCTACCCGCTCTACCTGGCTAAAGCCTTGGATGTCTATGCCCTAGGGTTACTGGGGACTGAGGAGGTTGATGCGGCCTTGGTGACCGGTGACGGGGATGATCAGCGGCTGGTCACCATTGCCTCTAAAACCGGGCAGTTGGCCGATCTTGACCCGACAGCGGTGCTGCAGACCATTTGGAGCGAAGCTGCCTAAGGTTTCCCACCATGAGCAGACTACGCCACCCGGCATCAGGGGCTACCATAGACCACGACCATCTCGGCATTGGAGGGTTAATACCTATGGATAAGATTAAGGAACAAGCAAATCAGGTCAGCCAGCTCGTTTTTGCGTCTGACACTGGCGAGCTATACAAAAAGACGTTCATTCGCACCTGGGAAATTTTGAAGGAAACCGGAATCCTGTTGTGGTTGGTCATTTGCCTGACCTTTGTGGGTGCCGAATGGTTCTATCGTAGTTCTGTGGGATTAGGGCGTAATGTCCGCGTCTGGTACAACGGCCTGGGGGAAAAGACGGAAAAATCGGAAGCCCAATCGGCGGCAAGCACAGGCCAAGCGGTGCTCGATACCGTCCAATCGGGGGCGACTTACCTGTTGAGCCAGGCCCGCAAGCAGTTGGGCCTAAAAGACTCCGAGCCACTCCCCACAGCACCGGCCCCAAGTCAGCCTGCGGTCGATAGCTCCCCCCCAGCCCCAGCTGCCGTGAAGGTCGAACCAGCCGCCGTAGCTGAGCCTGAGCTGGAATCTGACCCCCCTGACCTAGATCAGTCCGATGAGGACGATGCAAATGCCTGACGTTTGGTCAATGTAGACGGCAGCTGATGACAGCCCCCCCCACCGATACCACAGCCCTCCTGGTCTTTGCCCGCTACCCAGAACCAGGACGGGCAAAGACTCGCCTGATCCCAGCTCTGGGTCCCCAGGGGGCGGTGGATCTGTATCGGCACCTGACGGAGTTGACCCTGGCTCAAGTCAGAGCTTGGGGCCAGGACCAGGCCATAGACGTGATCGTGTGGTTTGCCGGTCAGGAAGTTGCACCGATGGTGCATTGGCTTGGGGATGACTTGACCTATTGTCAGCAGCCGACTGGAGATTTAGGCGATCGCATGGGGACCGCCTGCCAATCGGCTTTTGACCAAGGGCATCAGCAGGCGATCGCGATCGGCACTGACTGCCCTTGGCTAGATCGGACCATCTTGGCCCAGGCCGCTCAAGCCTTAGCCAGCCATGACCTAGTGCTAGGGCCAGCGAATGATGGCGGCTACTATCTGATTGGTCTGCGCCAGTACTATCCCCAACTCTTTCAGGACATTCCCTGGAGCACGGCTGACGTCCTGGCTAACACCGTCGCGATCGCCCAAACCCTGGGGTTAACCATGGCCTATCTGCCCACCCTAACGGACATCGACACCCCAGAGGACCTAGCATTTTGGCAATCCCATCGCCAGGCTCTGGTTTAGCCGCCGCCATGGCAGGGAATGCTACCCTATCTGTGATTATTCCTACCCTGAACGAGGCCAACCACCTAGGTCAGACCCTGGATACCCTCAGTTCCGCCCACCCCCTAGAGATAATTGTGGTCGATGGGGGCAGCACAGACAGTACTGTCGATATCGCCCGATCGCACCAAGCCCAGGTGATCACTACAGCCCCAGGGCGAGCCCAGCAAATGAATACCGGTGCCCAGATCGCCACAGGCCAGATGTTGCTATTTCTCCATGGGGATACCCAACTACCCCCCCAAGTTGACCAACTCATCCGCCAAACCTTAGCCCAGCCTGGAGTAGTGGCCGGTGCCTTTGACCTGACGATCGCTGGTCCAGGGTGGGGGTTGCGGTGGGTGGAATGGGGGGTCAGACTCAGAAGCCGCTGGTTACAGATGCCCTATGGGGATCAGGGTATTTTTCTAACGGCAGCAAGGTTTCATGAGCTGGGCGGATTTCCTGATATGCCCATTATGGAAGACTTTGTGTTGATTCGACGCCTCCGACAGCAGGGCAGAATCGCCATCGCGCCTGGACATGTCATCACCTCTAACCGTCGCTGGCAAACCCATGGTGTCATCTATACCACCCTCCTGAACCAGCTGATGATTCTCGGTTACTACGGAGGCGTTTCTCCCCAACGCCTGGCCCGCTGGTATCGCCATTGGCGAAACCCATTCAAAGCCAAGGGGTAGGAGTTGAGTTATGAGTTTTGAGGGCTGAGTTATGAGTTTTGCGTTCTCTCGCTCATACACTAATTCAAAACTCAACATTAAACATTCAAAACTTCCTTCACCTCTTCACCTCCCCCATCTCCCCTTCTCCCACCTGCTTCGCCAACGCCTGCCGAGCCAATCGGGTCACATATACGGTCACCGCTACCGTGGCCACCAACCCGACGATCCGAATGGTCCACTGCACCAGGGGGTTGGCCGTCTGCGTTCCGGCTGCCCCGAGGCGGGCTAGATCGCCCGCCAAGGAACCAATGTACACATACATGATGGTGCCAGGAATCATACCCACTGACCCCAGGGCATAATCTTTGAGGGACACGCCGGTAATCCCAAAGGCGTAGTTCAGCAGATTAAAGGGAAATACCGGAGAGAGCCGGGTCAGCAGCACAATTTTGAGCCCTTCATCGGCCACCGCGTTATCGATGGCGCTAAAGTTTGGATTCCCCTCAATTTTTTGGTTGACCCAACCCCGGGCCAGATAGCGCCCAACTAGAAACGCCGCGATCGCCCCCGCAGTAGCCCCCACAAAAACGTAGGCTGAGCCCAAGGCTACCCCAAACACGACCCCAGCCCCCAGGGTCAAAATTGACCCAGGTAAAAATGCCACGGTGGCGACGATGTAAACGGCCATAAAGGCCAGCCCTCCCACTATGCCTAGGCTGTCAATCCACTCTAGGGCGCTGAGCAGCCAGGCTTGGGGGTTAGAGCCACTGGTAGCCATGTCAGCACCTTGGGCCAGGACCGGGGCGGCGGCGATCGCCCAAGACAGACTACCTAAACTCAACCAGGTCATGGGTTTCAACCGTTGGGGTAAATAGCGATAATGTGGCTTCATGATAAAGTCCTTTGGGCCGTAGCAGGGTGAGCGATCGCGATTAGAACATATCTCTTTTGGTTATGCCCTGATTGCTACGATATTGTCTGGTCCACACCTCAGGTTTGGCTGAGAGTTGGCTGAGACTGGGTTGGTGACCCTGGATATCCCAAGTCTAAAGCCCTACAACCCATGAGGGCCGGGGCTACAGGCCGGATATTTATCTGCTATAGTTGTAGACTGTGTGATTGTGCCGTTTGATTATTGTCGGAGAATACCCATGGGTCGTAAGTGTCAGCTGACTGGAAAAAAGGCTAACAATGCCTTTGCCATTTCCCACTCCCACCGTCGCACCAAGCGTTTGCAAGAGGCCAATTTGCAAGATAAGCGCATTTGGTGGCCCCAGGGCAACCGCTGGGTCAAACTACGCATTTCCACTAAGGCCCTTAAAACCCTGCAATCTAAGGGACTTGAAGCCATGGCCAAGGAAGCTGGCATCAATCTCAATAAGTGCTAAGTCAATAAAGGCTAAGTCCTAGACTTTAAGCCCCTATGGGCCTGATCTCAAGGTGGCAGCGTCATATCTGGTCTGATCTATTGAGCATAGTCAGTGGCAGATGACGCTGCTGTTCTGTGTTGGGGTTCACTGCTGAGTTAAGGTGTCCCTTAGGTGGATGGCCCTAGGAACGTCGCATCAGCATGAGGCCAGCAACTACGACCCCAAAGGCTAGGAACGCTGTGGGTTCAGGTACGGATTTTGACTCCGAACGACGGCTAATTTGTTTAACGAAATTGAAGCTAATCGACTCGCCTGGGACCAGGGAACGGTCGAATTGCAAGGCCACAGACACGTCGGTGTTACTCAGACTGTCGTTGCCGGGGCTTAAGTTAGTGCGGTTCCGGTTGTAAAACTTTTGCAGCAGGATTGGATACTCATCCATGGCTACGGCAGTGGGCGTCTGATCGACACTCAGGGTGGCGATCGCCCCTGACGGATCGAATTGAGTCAAAACATTGTCGGCAAAAAGAACGCTGTCGTTGTCAAACTTCCCCCCCAGGTCTAAATCCAGGTATTTGAACAGGGTGATATCTATGGGATCACTGCTGCTATTCAATAAGGTGACGGTTTCTTGGCGCACCGCCCTGAAACTACCTGACTCAAACCCCTGCAGCGAAGAGGTCAATGAAAAATTGAGATTAGCCCCCAGCAAAAAGAAATCTGCGGTAAAGCGATCGGCTGACGGTTGGCTAAACGACAGAAACTCGAAATCTTCTAGCCGTAGTTCTCGCTGGGCTAAGTCATTGCCAAAGTTAAGAAAGTAAAGGTCGCTAAACAGGCTATCACCCCCATCAACCCACCAGCCCTGGCGTTCACTGAACCGCAGGATATCAGTTCGGTAAGTGGAGTTACCGCTTTGTAGTTCAATCAAGTCTGGTAAAGAAGACGTCGTCCCTGGAGAATGACTAGCGGCAACTGCGATCGGCAGACCACCCATAGCCACTGCGGCCCCTAGGGCCGTCATGCTTGTTTTTAACCAACGTTGCATGGTGTGTCTCGATAGGGGGTCGGGTATCCTGCCCACAAAAGGGGGTATGGGGGTCGCTACTATTCGACCTTAACACCGTAACGAAGTTGCGAGCCATTGAGAGGAAGGAGATCCAGGGATTTACATAATCCTTAAATACGCTTGGATAAATTTAGATACCCATCGTTACAGTTGGTGACCAGATACAGTTGGTGACCAGATGAGGGCTTGTGCTTAAGTATTTGGAATTTGGACCCTGAAAGTAAAGAAATGTTCCTAGGCAATCAGTAGTTTTGCGGTGGGTACAGGCTGAAACAGTCCCAGGGGCTCTAATCTATTGACTCCGACGATCCAAACGCATCATCGGGGTCGATACGAGGCTTTGATAGTTATGAGGCTTTGATAGTATTTAAGGCGGTGAGGCTGATACCAAACTGAGAGGTTGTTTGAAAAAGGTCATCCCAGGTATAGTTTGCTGCCAACAGACCGTAAACCCGCTGAAGTTAGAGGCCATGGGCCGACTCCATAGGTGTAGCCTGAGCGGTATGGCCTGAGACGGTCTCTCGCTTTTCAAACAACCTCTGACGTGGGTTGAGCCGCCGCAGACTATGTCTTGTCAGTGAATGTGCTGAAATTCCCCCTATGAACCATCCCCACCCGGCAACCACTGACCACCGCGGCATTGTGCAACGGGTACTGCTAATTACACTAGGGTTGAATATCGTGACTGTGGGGCTGAAGGTGACCGTGGGCTGGCTGACCGGTTCCCTGAGTCTGATGGCCGATGCGCTCCATAGTGTTACGGATGCAGCTAACAATGTCCTGGGGCTGGCCACCAATCGTCTGGCCAATCCGCACCCCGACCGGGATCATCCCTATGGTCACCAAAAGTATGAAGCGATTGGCGCTCTGGGAGTAGCTGCCTTTTTAGGCATCGCCTGTTTTGAAATTCTGCAGAGTGCCGTAGAACGCATTTTGACCAGTACTAGTGACGTCATGATTGGTCCCACAGCCCTATGGATCATGCTGGTTGTGCTAGGCATCAATATTTTTGTCGCATTCTATGAACGGCGGGTAGGCCTGGCCCTAGGCAACAAATTCCTGCTAGCCGATGCCCGCCACACCATGAGCGATATTTGGACCACCATTGTAGTGCTGGGTGGGTTAATTGGCATCTGGCAGGGGCTGCAATGGCTGGATGTGGCCCTTGCGTTTCCGGTGGCCATACTGGTATTCAAGAGTGGTTGGGAAGTGTTGCGAGAAAACTTGCCCTGGCTGGTGGATGAAATGGCGATCGCCCCTGAAGCCATCCATCAGCAAGTCATGCAGGTTCCAGGGGTAATCAATTGCCACAGTATTGCCTCTCGGGGCTTGCTAGGACGACAAGTGTTTATCGACATGCACCTAGTGGTTAAGCCCACGACCGTAGAAGCTGCCCATAGAATTACAGAAGCGGTAGAAGATCGCCTGGAAGAACTCTACGGCCCAGCTCGCATCACCATCCACATTGAGCCTAGGGAATATACAGAAGACGACATTACCTACTAGGACCGGCTAGCAGAAATATGATCACCATTGCTAAGGGTTGACGGTATCCGGTTTGCGGTTTGCAGTATCAGGTGCAAACCGCAAACCGGATCTCTGCTCAAACCGCTAAATGACGCGATACAGACCCGACAATATGCTGCATCCAGTGGGTGACGAGATCCTGCTGCACCGCCTCCACCATCACCCGAATCACGGGCTCAGTCCCAGAGGGTCGCACCAACACTCGGCCTTCGCTACCCATGGCTTGCTCTGCGGTCTGAATCGCTTGCACAACGGGGTCGCAATCTTGCCAGTGCAGTCTGCGATCGCGATCGACCACCCGTACGTTCTGCAACAGCTGGGGATAGGTCTGAAAACTTTGGTTCATCAACGTCGCCAGGGATCCCCCTGTAGTTTGCACCAACGAGGCCAGGTGCAGCGCCGTGAGAATACCATCCCCCGTAAGACTGTAGTGGTGGCAGAGGATATGACCAGACTGCTCACCCCCCAACTTGGCACCTCGGCTCACCATTTCGGCATAGACATGCTGGTCTCCAACTTGAGTGCGCACCAGGGTGCCGCCCAGGGCTTGCCAAGCCCGCTCAAAGCCTAGGTTGGCCATCACGGTGGATACTAGGGTGCTATCGGGTAAACGGCCCTGCTCCCGCAGCCGCTGGCCCCAAAAATATAAAATGTAGTCGCCATCGACAACCCGGCCCTCGGGATCAACCGCCATCACCCGGTCTGCATCGCCATCAAAGGCAAAGCCCAGGTGGGCCTGGTGAGCCTTAACAGCGGCCTTGAGGGGAGTTAAATGGGTGGAGCCACAATTGACGTTAATTAAATCTCCATCCGGTTGGTCGTGGAGCGTGATTACCTCGGCCCCAGCTTCCTGAAATACCTGGGCGGCTAAGCGAGTGGCTGAGCCCCAGGCCATATCCAGCACAACTTTCATGCCTCGCAGATCTAGATCGGGCTGCAAAGGCTTGTGCAAAAAGCTGATATAGCGGTTGACCAACTCTGGGCGGTAATAGCACTGGCCCCAAGTAGTGGCGGGGGCCGCCTCAGTCACCACTGACTGACCTCGGAGAGCCGCTTCAATGTCCGCCTGCACGTTGCTATTCAATTTAGTGCCGTCGCCGCCAAAGAACTTGATGCCATTGTCTTCAGGGGGGTTGTGGCTAGCCGAAATCATGATCCCCCCCGAGGCCTGACACGATTCAGCCAAATAGGCCACCGTCGGGGTGGGACAGAGCCCGATGTGCCACACGTCTAAACCGGCAGAAGTGAGGCCAGCGGACAGGGCTGTAGCCAGCATGTGGCCAGAATTACGGGAATCTTGCCCTAGAATCACCGGTCCCTGGATCTGCCCCTGCGATCGCAGTATCTGGCCAGCCCAATAGCCCACAGCCATGGCTAGGGGGGCCGTCAATAGCTCCCCGGCATGACCCCGGATACCATCCGTGCCAAAGAGTGGCGTTTTGGGCAAAGACAGTGCCCCCAACCCCTCAGTAAATCCTTGAGAACGACCTACAGGAGGTTGATCTACAGGTACAGCAACCGTCGGCTTAACTGGAGAACTCACCATAGCTCTGAATTCCTTCCTCATTCACTCACTCACACTCACAGTGGAGGATAGCACCTCTGCCTTGGGATGGAACGACTATCTTGTGACAGAGTCTCCGGTTGTCTAAGGTAGAAGACTCGACTCGGCCCTGGGGTGTCAGGCAGCTAAATGTCCCTCCACGGACGAGAGTTGGCCCACAGCGTTACTGTCAAAGTCAGAATTGCTGGCGTGAACTGAACCCCGCCCTGGAAGGGCGAGACTTCTACCCCGGTTAGGGGCTTAATTCCGGGTTCCCCGGCAACAGACGAACCGCCTCTTGCAGGATAGTCCATGCCGCGGTCACGTCGCGCACATGCTGCTGCCCACAGGTCGGGCACGTCCACTCTCGGTCAC
>SLIY01000422.1 GCA_007135385.1 Leptolyngbyaceae cyanobacterium CSSed165cm_216 | reverse complement strand
TAGCTCTGCTGGTACGTTAGGATTAGCCGCCCCCCAACAGGGCCACCAGTTGTTGCTGATGCACCAAGCTGCCCACAATTCGCCGTACCGGTTCTGGGGAGAGCTGAATCAGGGTAGGCGTGGCCGACACCTGTTCGGCTTCGGCCTGGTCAGGATGCTGCAACACATCCACCACCTGCAGGGTGTAGGGGCTGGGCAGGGCTGATTCTAAGGTTTTGTGCAACAGCTTTAGCATTTTCTCGGTGGCAGCGGTGTCGATACTGCTGACAAATAGCTTAAATCGGTAGGGTTGGGTAGGGACGACTAGGGGGGGCCAATGGGAGGGTTGGGACGTCTCTGGTTCTGGATTGGCTAGGGCCGCATTCACCTGAATCACCAGGTCATGGCATTGCCAGAGCTGGGGAAACCGATCCCGGTAAGATTCGATCAATAGGGGGGAGCATTCTTCCCGACAGGTGTAGTTAGGCTGCCAGGGCAGGTCGTCTAACTCGAACAGTCGATTTAGCAGGGCCTGAAACCGTAGGGCCCGAGGATAGGCTTCGGCCACGGTTACCGGGCTTTGGGTCAGCTCATCAACCCACCGATCGACGGTGGCGGTAAAGCCCGGTAACAGGAAATAGGGAGGCTCAGCCAGCCCCAATGTCTGCTGCAAGGTGGCACATAGATCTAAATGCCAGTGGGTCCGCTTTTGGTGATCAATGCAGTAAACGCAGTCACCCCCAGGGGTAAACAGGGCAATGCCCTTAAAGCTGGGGGTGATAGGTGTAGCGATCGCAGCTGGCTTAGATGCGTCCACGGAGCATTTGGGCCATTTCGTTTTGCTTAGGCGACATCTCCAGCGCGGTTTCCTCGGTGATGCGCCCTGACTCATACAGGGCGTAGAGGGACTGGTTCATGGTACACATGCCGTCAAACGTACATTTAGGAATCAGAGCTTCCACCTCGTCAAGCTGGCCCCGCAAAATGTAGTCTTTGATGGCGTCGGTATTAATCAAAATGTCGTGGAAGGCGGCTCGCTTGCCATCGGTGGTACGACACAGCCCCTGGGCAATTACCGCCACCAGTGACTCGGCTAGGGCCACCCGCACCGGGGCTTGCTGCTCAGGCTCATACAGGTTGAGAATCCGTTCAACGGTTTTGACAGCACTGTTGGTGTGCAGGGTGCCCATGACCAAGTGACCGGTTTGGGCGGCTTTTAGGGCCGTATTCACAGTTTCTTTGTCCCGCATTTCCCCCACCAGAATAATATCCGGGTCTTCCCGCAGGGAGGCTTTGAGGGCATTGTCAAACTTTTGGGTATGCAGCCCCACTTCCCGCTGCTTAATCAGCGATCGCTTGCTTTGGTGCACAAATTCCACCGGATCTTCGATAGTGATGATGTTTTTGGGCATCTCGCTGTTGACATAGTCTAGCATCGCGGCCATGGTGGTGGACTTACCTGACCCAGTGGGTCCGGTCACCAAAATCAGCCCCTTGTGGTAGTGGCACACATCCCGAAAGACCGGCGGAAATCCAAGCTGGTCCAGAGTCAGGATTTTGACTGGAATCAGACGCATCACCAGGGCTGGGCCCCGCAGCGTGTCGAAGATATTAATCCGTACCCGAGTGAAGTCGTACTGGGCGGCTCCATCAAAGTCCAGGGTCTGACGAAATTCCTGGATTTCGTCGGGGCGTAAAATTTCCTCTAGCCAGCGGTAGAAGGTTTCCTCGTCGGTCACAGGGTATTCCGTGGGTGTCATTTCACCGCGATCGCGGAACCGAGGCACCTCGCCCACCCCCAGGTGAATATCCGAAAACCCTCGATCAAAGGCCTCTCGGATAATTTTTTTGAGGGTAAGGCCGCTGTCTACCTTTACCGAGTCGCCGGGCTGAGGCATCGGCGGCGGCGCCGGTGGCCGATGGCGCACCTGACCGGGGGCTGGGGCTACGGCCGCCTGGCGAGGCACATTGGCCGCTGGGCGGGGCGGCGGTGGGGGAGTTGGAGGTGTAACAGGAGCGTTGGGTGACTCAGCCATAGGATGGTTCTCCACGATGGATAGGGCGCTTGAGCTGGGCCAACAAGTGACCTAAGCCCAGAGAGCACAACTACAGTCAGGTTGCCCACACTGGCTACAAAAATGAGCCGTGATCACAGTATTCCACCTAAAAAATATCCGTAGTGGTAGATGTTGAACTAAGCCAGATAGGCGAGGCTAGCCAACAGTCTGGATAAGGTATTAGCTGGAACATGCTTAGTCAGAGGCTTTAGCCGTGATTCGATGGAAGTGGGCGATCGCCCCCAGGGTAGACCCATTAAGGTTAGACCCCTTAGGATTCAACACTCAGGATCCAACTGTAGAATGACATACCATGGCACTCACTATAGCAACCGTCCCTTGATTTAGTACACCAGTGGATATATTTGTGTCCCAGGGTAGGCCCCCCTGGCTAAAAAAAGGCCTGCTTGAGCAATTGGCCATGGGTTGCCACCGACCGCATCAACCCCCAACGTACAGGGTTTGGAGCCTGACTAAATAACCCCAGCATGGCCTGCACTAGCTCAGGGAGGGTCATGCTATCGGCTAGGAACCCAGACCAATCGGGGGTATCCAGACTAAAGAAAGTCTTAAAGAATTGGTTTAACTGGGGCGCGTCAAAAGCCATCAGGTTTTCGAGCCCAAACCGGTAGAGGTAGTGCTTACGCAGGCGCTGTTGCGGCCACAGAGCCTGCCAGGCGGCTTGGGCCACCTGAGTAGATGGGGAGTTGGCCTTGAGGCTGTGGGCGATCGCCTCGGCCATGGCTGGTCCCCGCCGCAACAGGGCTCCAAACATATACCCCGATGCCGGGTGCACCATGCTTGCTGCGCCGCCAAAGCCCACCACAGGCTGGTCTAAATTTGGCAAGGGCAAGTTCATGGGAAACAGACAGCGCTCGATATGGTGTTCCTCGGTCACCTGGACGCCCCGGTAGTGTAGCCGCTGGTGGAGCCGTTGCTCCAAGACGTCCATGGGGATTGCCGGGTGGTGGGCCAGGGAGGTTTCCTCTATAAAGTAAACATTATCCCCCAGGTCCATGGCATAGAGGAAGGTCGGGGGGGCGCGACGTTCGGCCTCGGACAGGTGGTCGTCGCGGTAATCCATCAGCACCATTTGGTTGGACTGGATCGGGGGCCTAGAGAAGCGCCCCACAATGCCGTAGGCGGCCTGATACGCGATCGCGTCAGTGGCCGGACGCTGCACTAAAGCCGTCTGGTGACCAGTGGCATCCAGCACGAGGCGAGCGGTTAAGGTTTGCCCCCCCTTGAGGGTGACGCTGGTGTAGGTAGAGGTGTGGTCTACCTGGGTGACCATACCCCGGTGCCAATGGGTGTGGTGCTGAGCCATTTGGTCCAGCCAATGGGTTTGCAGCCGGTCTTTGTCAATCAGGCCATAGTCGCGGTGCAGGGGTAGGGTGCGATCGCGCACATGCACCACACAATCCTTCCAACGGTGAGATAAAAACTGGCTTAGCCCTAGATCTTCTAGCTCATCTGCCCAGATGCCGTAGGTATTGGGCCAAGGGACCGCCGGATCATGAGGGGCCACCCCTTGCACTGTCAACCCCGCTTGCCCCAGGCTGACCGCCATAAGTAGGCCAGCTGGCCCGGCCCCAACTACCAACACATCTAACATTGACGGCTTTCTTTTTACCTAACGATGGCTGACACTCTATCTTACAAAGATTGTGACCCTAGAAACAGGCCTGATCAGCTACTGGCTTTGGATTTTAGATTTTAGATTTTAGATTTTAGATTTTGAGTTTTGGGCGCGAGGGGTTTCCGATAGTGAAAGTTTGAGCTTTGGGTTTTAGAGGCCGGTGGTGATGGCCCTATAATCAAATCTATGACTACCATCAACTTTAGTGCTCTGTCGGCCCAAAACGTGCTGGCTGCTCGCGCCCGTTTAGGAGAAGGCCCCCTGTGGGACAGTGCCCAACAGGGGCTGTACTGGGTGGATATTTTGAACCACCGGGTCCATATTTTTGAGGTGGCAAGCGGCGATGACTGTCACTGGC
>SLIY01000130.1 GCA_007135385.1 Leptolyngbyaceae cyanobacterium CSSed165cm_216 | reverse complement strand
GGGACTGGTTTCACCGCAAAGGAGCGCCCACCGAGGGCCAGGCTCTGATCGGTCGCTGGTGGATTATCGCCATCGCCCTGTTGGGTAATCTGCCCCTGCTGAGCATTTACATGGGCGATCGAGCTGGCCCCGCGATCATTCTGGCCACCACCATTAGCGGCACCATGGTCATGGGTCTGGCGCCAATTTTTCTGCTGGCCTTCTTACCCCGAGCTGGGACCCTCAGCTTTCACTTGGCCTTTTGGCCGGGGCTATTGTTCGGCGTGCTGCGGGTGGCTGAAAATGTCATGGGGGCACCCATCTTCCCAGCCTGGATCAGTCTGGGCAGCGGTCGCTATGCCATTGACCTGGGGGTGAATGTCTATGGGCTGTTGCTGTGTACGGCGGGCTATATCGTGGGGGCCACGATCCTAGGGCGGAAACAGGAGAAGCTTGGTTGAGGGGTTACGGTTTACGGTTGCAGGTTGACGATCTGCCGCAGGGTTTCTGGCGTCATGCCCTGCTGCCGCAGCGATCGCAAGCTAAGCGCCCGATCTCGCTTGGCCAGTCGCCGCCCGGCCTGGTCCCGCATCAGGGGACAGTGGTAAAACCTGGGGATAGGCCAACCCAAGGCCCGGTAGAGCAAAATTTGCTTTGCCGTAGCCAGCAGTAGATCCTCGCCCCGCACCACCTCCGAAATGGCCATGGCTTGGTCATCGGCCACCACCGCCAGGTCATAGCTAGGGAATCCATCCCGGCGCCACACAATAAAGTCGCCAAAGTCCTGACCGGCGGTAAAGCCCTGACCGCCTAGATTGCCATCCACAAAGCGAATGGTTTCACCGTCGGGTATCCGAAAGCGCCAATTCACGGCCCCGGGTTGGTCCGCCTGCGGCCATTGGTCAGGTCGCAATTTGGGGGGAAAGATTACCTCGCGATCGCCCTCATGGGGAGCGCTCAGGGCCTGGGCCACATCTCGCCGGGAATGGGGGCTGG
This sequence comes from Leptolyngbyaceae cyanobacterium CSSed165cm_216, assembly GCA_007135385.1. Lineage (GTDB taxonomy): Bacteria > Cyanobacteriota > Cyanobacteriia > Phormidesmidales > Phormidesmidaceae > Nodosilinea. Next base: position 3,058 of record SLIY01000130.1, on the reverse strand, counting down.
GATAGATCACCCCCAGCTGATTCAGCCGTTGCCACACCCGCTGGTAAACCCCCAGGCGATCCCGCTGGCGATAAGGGGCATGCGCCCCCCCGCAATCCGGCCCTTCCTGCCAGCGCAACCCGAACCAGGCTAAGTCTTCCAGCAGATCTAGGGTGTATTGCGGCTTGCAGCGATCGCGATCCAAATCCTCGATGCGCAAGACCAACACGCCCCCCCGCGCCTGCGCCCGCTGCTGGGCCATCCAAAAGGTCCGGGCATGACCCAGGTGTAGGTGGCCAGTGGGGGTGGGGGCCAACCGCCCCCGGTAAGGCTGAGCCATCGCTGCGGAACACGTCATTGCACTACCCCGAATTAACCCACTAATCGCCAGCCGGTAGGATGGAAATAGCCGTACCATTCTGCTTGACTAGCAACCATGTTTGACCAATCTGTGCAATTTTTAACCGAAGCCGAGTCCGCCGAGGTGGATAAGGCCCTGCTATCGTCCCCCGAAAAGTTCTTGGCTCGGCTAACCATCTCCACCGCTAAACTCCTACAGGTGATTGCCCAAGATCTCGATACCCCAGTGGAGGCGTTGACGCCGCAACAAATCATCCAGTGGTTTGAACAAGACGCCAAGCTAAAGCGGGAGCAAGGGGTGAATGCGGCTGTGCTGAAGTGGCAATCTGAAGATCTATAAGGCTAGTGCTCAGTCAAAAAAATCATGACGGGAGATGTGACTTAGGGTTCACGGTATGCGGTTTAAGGCGAGCCGTAGACCGTGAACCGCAGACCCTGTTGACCCGTCACTTCTGGCTTGACAGACCACTCCACTAGTAGTAACTGGCAGAAATAGGGTCACCTGGGCTGAGGGTGTCAGGTTCTAGGGGTCAGGTATCAGGAATGGCTGGCCGACTTATGGCGCAGTGGACTAGGTTCAGTGACCAGGTCTAAAGGGGCGCGACCTGATGGCATCACCCCAACTTCAGGGAATCAACCAGTGTTATGATCACCGACAAGCTAGGGGTGTCCGAGTCGTCGGACTGAGATCATACCCTCAGAACCTGACCTGGTTAACACCAGCGGAGGAAAGCGTTGATTGAGGTCACAAACCGCAACGACGAGGGATAGATAGAGCTGTGGCGGTGCGGCTACGGCTTTAGAGGAGCCAGGAGCCAGAACCCAGGGCTCAGAAGCTCTAAGCAGGCTATGGATGAAGGGCCAATGCCTGAAAACTGATCGTTTTCAGATCGATGATCGAGTGGTCTAGCTTCATCCACCACCATGTTCTGCGAGTCAACCGACCTCTAGCCTCACACCGTTATCTGTGGAGGTGCTTGATGACGCTGAATGTAACGGCGATCGCCGTGATCTTGATTACCGTGGCTAGTTTTACCCTGTTGGGGTTACTTCAGGCGAGCCGCCAAGCGACAAACCTGGAAGATTACTTGGTAAACCGTAACCGGGTAGGCACCCGAGCCGCCCTAGCCACGATCGTGGCCTCGGCGATGGGGGCCTGGATTTTGTTTAGCCCCCCCGAGGTGGGGGCCACCAGCGGCATAGCTGGTATTGTCGGGTACTGCATTGGTCAGGCCACCCCAGCGGCACTGTTTGCCGTGCTGGGCACCCGCATGCGGTTTCTGATGCCCAAGGGCCACTCGCTAAATGAGTATGTGCTGCACCGCTTTGGTCAAGCCATGTACGGGCTGACCCTAGGGATTGTGGTGTTCTATATGTTTGTGTATCTGGCAGCGGAACTAACCGCGATCGCCAAAGCCGTTGAACTTATGGCTGGAGTCCCCCTCTGGCTCACGGCCTTACTGGTGATGACGGCGGTTTTTATCTACACCCTGGTGGGGGGGCTGGCGGCAACCATCTTTACCGATGTCGTGCAGTTTGTGGTGATTGTGCCCCTGCTGTTGCTAAGTTTTGGCGTAACGGTGATCGCTCTGGGGGGCTGGGGAAATGCCGTGGAACCCGTGACGCGGACGGCTCCTCACCTATTGACCCTGGCCAATGGACCAGGGCTTAAATTTGGAGCCACGCTAATCATTGCGGTCATAGCGGCTGAAATGTTTAACCAAGCCAACTGGCAACGGGTCTACGCCTGCCAGTCTGACACCGTGGTGCGGCGCTCCTTTTTAGGGTCGTTTCTGCTAATTTTGCCGATGCTGTTTATTGCCGGGCTGTTGGGCATTTTGGCAATGCATTTCGGCTATAGCGACGATCGCGCCTTTTTTTCGTTGGTCCAGGCTCTGGGGCTACCAGGCTGGGTCGGTCTGGCGGTACTGGTGCTGGTACTAGCCCTGGTGATGAGTAGCTTAGATTCGCTGCTTAATGGCATCGCCAGCGTGTTTACCACCGATCTGCTACGGATTTTCCCCGCCCAAACTTCCAGTGGCATTTTGCGGCTCACTCGGCTATTAACAGTCGTCGTCGGCCTTCCCGCGATCGCGATCGCGGCACGGGGCTATAACGTGCTCTACCTATTTTTGCTGGCGGATTTGGTCTGTGCCGGGGCGTTGTTCCCAGTGCTGTTTGGGCTATATTCCCGACGACTAACAGGGACAATGGCATTTTGGAGCGCGGTGGCGGCGATCGCGGCGGGTGCCCTATTCTTCCCCCGCCCCGACTTCAGCCCCTGGAATAATCTGCCCTTTGCAGGCGATCTACTGGTCAGCTTTGCGGCTCCCATTCTGGTGTCAACGCTGCTCTGCCTCGGCTGGATTCAGCTACAGGCCAGCCAAGGCAAGACGAAGGTGTTTGACTTTGGGATTCTCCGCCGCAACATCCGCGCCTATTAGGGTTGCCGAGCATCAAACACCGTGGGTACCCCCAGATCTTTCACCAGGTCCACCATTTCGGCACTCCGGGCCGAGGCAAGCAGTGGGTTCCCCCCTACCAGGTGTCAGAGCGCGAGTTTGCCTTCATCGCCCACACTATGGTGGCGATGTTTCCCCAGGTGGTAATGAGGCCTGATGATCTGGCGTTTTCCCACAGGCAGAACTCCAGGTCTGGACGTGGAGTTGGTTTATATTCCCAGTCCCAGCGGATACCCAACCCGGCTTCACTGTTAAGG
>SLIY01000320.1 GCA_007135385.1 Leptolyngbyaceae cyanobacterium CSSed165cm_216 | reverse complement strand
GTCGCATTATTCTGCCCAACTCCCTCAGGGCTGTCAATCTTGCGCTTCAGGCCATTTTGCCCTAGCGCCCACCAGGGGGCACGGCGGCATTAGGGTTTGAGCGATCGCAGCCCCAGCGGGCTGCCCGGATTCATCAGGATGAGGGTACTGGGGAACTGGAGATTAGGTTTTCCACAGATCACCCCCTATTGCCTGTCTCGGCCAACTAGCCTGGGGAAAAGTCGCAAAAACCTGGGGAAAACCTGGGGAAAGCTGGGGGAAAAGTCGGGTCAACCCAAAAGTTTTATTACAGTTTGGCGATTAGAGTCTTGACGTGATTCGGTATAGGCATTCTAGCAGGTCATGGCACGGCGGCACACCCCCAAGGGATGAGTGCATAGCTTCCTTCTGCCTTCTTCCTTCTGCCTTCTGCCTTCTGCCTTCTTCCTTCTGCCTTCTGCCTTCTGCCTTCTGCCTTCTGCCTTCTTTACTACTCCCGCTCACCATCAGCTGGGTCAAGGGCTACCTCCAGGGGTTCCCCTGGCAAGGGAGGCCACTGAATATCCCATAGGCCCCAGGCGGCGATCGCCAACAGCAGCCCCACTGCCCCTAGACGGATCCATACCCCCAGGGGGCGAGAGCCAGACCAGACCAGCCGAGTGCTACCCTCTCCAGCCATGAAGCGGTGCAGGTCGGCCATTAGGGTGACTGCCGATAGGGGGGTGCGAATGTTTGGCAGGGTGTATTGACCGCGATCGCCCACAAACGTGAGGCGATGGCAAAATCGCACGCCGCCTCGGGGGGTGTTGTCGCACAGCTCTGAGACCACCCTGATATCCCTTAGCTGAAACCGTTGGTGAGACACCCAGCCGCGTCCCCCCAATTGGGCCTGACTCGCCTCACAGACTACCCCCGCAGCGGCAACCTCACAGGCCACGGTGTAAGGGCTAGGAGCCAATAGACCATAGATGGCGAACACCAGTCCACAAATCACAGCTATGACTGGCACGCGCCAGGGTTGTTGCCTCGGGTTTTCCATCTCACCTCGTCCTATTGCCAACCCCTTACCTGTAAAGGATTAAGGCCATGTTGTCATCTGCTCCATAGCTTAGCTCCTGGCCCATACCAGCAGGCGTGGTAATTTCCGGCGAAAGTCAATCTACGGTAAGGTGTAGACGCCGACCACCTGTAGAGAATTTATGTCTCAACCCTCTCCCTCTCCCAGTTCCCTCCCAAAGAAACCCCCTGGTGCCGGCAATATTAGACTGCGAGGATTTGACTTTCATCCCCAGGTTTTTTTGATTTCAGTCGGCCTGATTATCCTGTTTGTGTCCTTCACACTGCTCTTTCGTCAGCCCGCTGAAACCGCCTTTGGGACGGTTCAAACCTTCATTACCACCACCATGGGCTGGTTCATGATTCTGGCGGCCACCCTCTATTTGGGTGTCGTCGTACTGGTGGCCCTGAGTAAGTTCGGTAAGGTGCGCCTGGGAGGGCCTGAGGCCAGGCCTGATTTCCCCACATCGGCCTGGCTGGCCATGCTGATGAGTGCCGGTATGGGCATTGGCTTGATGTTTTGGAGCGTGGCCGAGCCGATTGAGCACTTTCAAAATCCACCGTCTCCCATGGGGATGGTGGAACCGAATACCGCCGCCGCTGCGAAGCAAGCCATGGGGCTAACCTTCTTCCACTGGACGTTCCATGCCTGGGGCATCTATACCCTGGTGGGGCTTGCCCTGGCCTTTTTTGCGTATAACCGGGGCCTACCCCTGACCATGCGCTCAGTGTTCTATCCCCTACTGGGCGATCGTATTTATGGGCCGATCGGCAATGCGGTGGATATTCTGGCGATCGCCGCCACCCTGTTTGGCCTCGCCACCTCCTTGGGGCTGGGGGTGCAGCAGGTGAACGCCGGACTGGATTTTTTATTTGCTGTGCCCATCAGTGTTGGCATTCAGGTGGCCCTGATTGCAATTATCACTGGGTTCGCGACCGCATCGGTGATTTCAGGTCTCGATGCCGGGGTGCGTCGCCTCAGCGAACTGAACATGATCTTGGCCGGCATTTTGATGGTGTTTGTGTTGCTGGTCGGCCCCACCCTATTTATCCTGCACTCGTTTGTCGAAGATATTGGGTATTACCTGGCGATCTTACCCACCATGAGCTTTTGGACCCAGGCCTTTGAAGGGGCCACCTGGCAGCGGGAATGGACGCTCTTTTACTGGGGCTGGTGGATTTCCTGGTCCCCCTACGTGGGTATCTTTATCGCCAGGGTGTCCCGGGGCCGCACCATCCGAGAATTTGTCCTGGGGGTGCTGCTACTGCCCTCGATGTTGACCTTTTTGTGGATGTCGGTGATGGGGGGGGCTGCCTTGAATATGGAGTTGGGCAATTTTCCTGGCCTAATTACCGCAGCGGTATCGGACAACTTGGCCACCGCCCTGTTTGTGATGTTGCAACAATTGCCCCTGGCCAGCCTCACTTCCCTGGTAGCCATCGTCTTGGTTGTGGTCTTCTTTGTCACCTCTTCTGATTCAGGCTCTCTGGTGATTGATAACCTGGCCGCTGGCGGCAAAATCCACACCCCCACGACTCAGCGCATCTTTTGGGCCGTGGCCGAGGGCGTTGTGGCCGGTGTACTACTGCTGGGCGGCGGGCTACAAGCTTTGCAAACAGCCGCGATCACCACTGGATTACCCTTTGCCATCGTTCTGTTGATCATGTGCTATAGCCTTTATAAGGGCCTGTCACAGGAAATGCCTATCCCCGCAGCAGCGGCTAACCCATCAACCTCAACCGCTGTGAGGAAAAACCAGTCCCAATCGTAACGAGGCAAGACTATGGCAAAGCATATTTTAATTACGGGCGTCAGTCGGGGGCTGGGCCGCGCCATGGTGGCAGACTTTATAGCGGCCGGTCATACGGTGTCGGGCTGTGCCCGCAATTCTGAGGCGGTCAGTGCCCTAGTGAGCCAGCATGGTGCTCCTCACCAGTTTCTAGCGGTCGATATCCGTGACGACCAGGCAGTAGCCGCCTGGAGTCAGGAAGTGCTGTTAGCCAATGGCATCCCTGACCTGGTGATTAACAATGCAGGTTGGGTGAATACCCCCGCCCCGTTGTGGCTGGTACCCGAGGCGGAATGCCGAGGAGTCGTTGAGGTCAACCTACTGGGCACGATCAATGTGATTCGCCACTTTGCCCCGGCCATGGTGCAGCGGCAAACGGGGATTTTCGTCAACTTTAGTTCTGGTTGGGGTCGTTCCACATCCCCCGAAGTGGCCCCCTACTGCGCCACCAAGTGGGCGATCGAAGGGCTGACCCAGGCCTTTTCCCAAGAATTGCCTGCTGGCATGGCGGCGGTCTCCCTCAATCCTGGCATCATTCATACCGACATGCTAGAAACCTGCTACGGGGAGGGAGCCGCGGCCTATACCCCGATTAGCCAGTGGGTTAAAGCCGCAGTACCCTACCTGTTGGCGATTCAGCCCAAAGATAATGGGCGTGCCCTCACGGTGCCGGTCTCAGATCTGTGATGCCAGCGCTGGATGTGCGACGCTCTCAACGGTCCGGCGCTTCAGTTCACTACCCACGGCCTGTGGCTGAGAGAATCATTGAGGGCGCAAATCCTTAAACGCAGGGGGCCATCTGCCACGTTAGCGTTTCACCTGCCCGTAAGGGCACAAGCCCCGAATCCCCAAATGGCAACTCGTCGGGAATCTGCCAGGTGGCCTTGGTCAGGGTTACCCGGTCGGTATTGCGCGGCAGTTGATAAAAGTCAGGCCCGTAAAAACTGGCAAAGGCTTCTAGTTTATCCAGAGCACCCACGCTCTCAAAGGCTTCGGCATACAGTTCCAGGGCATGCAGGGCTGAAAAGCAACCAGCGCAACCACAAGCACTCTCTTTGCCATTGCGGGGATGGGGGGCACTGTCGGTGCCTAGGAAAAATTTGGGATGGCCTGAGGTTGCGGCCTCTAAAAGGGCCTGGCGATGGGTCTCCCGCTTCAAAATAGGCAGGCAATAGTAATGGGGACGTAGGCCCCCTTGAAACATAATGTTCCGGCTAAACAGGAGATGTTGCGGGGTGAT
>SLIY01000171.1 GCA_007135385.1 Leptolyngbyaceae cyanobacterium CSSed165cm_216 | reverse complement strand
TGGCTCGCCATTATCAAACAGGGGAGCCTTTGCCGGAGGACCTTTACCAAAAAATTGTTGCCGCCCGCACCTTTATGACCGGTAGCGCTATTCTGCGCCAGGTGCGGTTTGGCTGGACCGACATTGAGCTGCACCATCGCTATCGGCCTGATGGCGGTGAAACCATTGCTGAAGTAAATCGCCGGATTGCCGAGCAATCCTCTGTGCTGAATCCTTTGCCGGAAGATGCGTTCCTCTGTGCCTTTACCCATATTTTTGCAGGGGGCTATGCAGCGGGTTACTACAGCTACTTTTGGGCCGAGGTGCTAAGTGCAGATGCCTTTGCCGCCTTTGAGGAAGCGGGGCTGGATGATCAGACGGCCCTGGCGGAAACAGGCCATCGTTTCCGGGATACGGTGCTGGCCCTAGGGGGCAGCCGTCATCCGATGGATGTGTTCAAAGCGTTTCGGGGACGGGAACCGAGCACCCAAGCCCTGTTGCGTCATCGCGGCTTAGTGGCAGCTTAGGGGGGCGACCGGGGGCGATCGCCATTGCGCCGCGATCGCCATTGCCCCCGACGACATGCTTTTACCCCAAGTGACAGTGGCTTCGGGGTATGACGTGCTTGCCTGAGCAAATAGCTCTGGGGGATATGCCCTGGGTATCTCTGTTCAGAGCAGGTAGACACTTATATTAATGCCTTATAAGTTAGCGGTACTATGAGGCACACAGTTTAGGGTAGTAGGGAATACACTAAAGCAGGCGCAGTCAGCGTAACTGTTGCCGGACTAGGTTGTAGGTGCTTTCGCCAAACGTCCGTAGTATCCAAGCTAAAAGTATAAAAAAATACCATTACCGCCACCCATGTCTCGGCAACGACGACTGGTTGGATAGGTAATCATGATTAGCAGGGCATGGAGCAGACACTGTTAGGAGGACGATATCAGATCTTGCGGCGACTAGGTTCTGGGGGGTTTAGCCGTACCTTTTTGGTGTCTGATCTGCACTTGCCCAATCATCCCCGTTGCGTGATTAAGCAGCTCAAGGTGCAGGATAAAGATACAGGCACCCTGGATATGGCCCGACGGTTGTTTGGCACCGAGGCCAGGGTTCTCTATCAATTGGGGAATCATCCCCAAATTCCGGCGCTATTGGCCCATTTTGAAGAAAAACGAGAATTTTATCTAGCCCAAGAATATATTGAAGGGAGTCGACTGAGCCGTCAAATTGAAGAGGGTAAGCCTTGGTCTGAAACCCGGGTGGTCTTACTGCTGCAAGAAGTTCTAGAAATCTTGGCCTTTGTGCATCGCCAACAGGTGATTCACCGAGATATTAAGCCATCTAACTTAATTCGCCGTCATCGAGATGGCAAGCTGGTGCTGATTGACTTTGGGGCGGTCAAACAAGTCTCTACCTCGCCCCTGATGGATGCGGAAACCGGGGCCACTAATTTAACGGTGGCTATTGGTACCCATGGCTATATGCCGAACGAGCAGTATGCGGGTAAACCCCGGTTTAGTAGTGATGTGTATGCGGTGGGGATTTTAGGCATTCGTGCCCTCACCGGCATCGCCCCCCAAAAGCTAAATGAAGATCCGGTCACTAGTGAACTAGACTGGCGCAAACACGTACCGTCAGTCTCCTCATCCTTGGCCCATGTGTTGGATATGATGGTGCGCTATGACTTTCGCGATCGCTATCCCACCGCCCAAGAAGCTCTAGAAGCCTTACAAAATCTGCCCAATTCATGCCAGGGATTGATTGGTAACCACATCTATCAAACTTGGATGAAGGGAGCCCATGGGCTGAAGCCCACGCTGTCGGGCAGTCCAGATGAGACCATCGGGGTGGATGAGGCCTCAGAACTGACGGCGGTAATTAAGGATCCAGATTCCACCTCACTGTTTCCCCTGGATACGGGGTTTACGCATGGCCATAGCCCTAAGGATGTTTCGCCCCACGCCACAAGTAGTGACCAACAGGTCAAACGGCTAGGCTTCTGGCGACGCCCCATCGTAATGGCGAGTGTGGTGGGGGTAGGGATGGTTGCGGTTGCCCTATGGCACAGTGGTCTAACGGTGGCATTTGAGCCCAAGGCTGGCGATGGGATAGTGGCATTTCAGTCTGCTGATCCTCCCGATTTAGCGCTTAACCTGGGAATGTTACTGCCACCAGCCGAGAAAGTTGTGTTTTTAACCGATCAGGGAGATAGTCTCCTGAAAAAGGGGCGTTATCCCGATGCTTTGGGCCTTTATGATGAAGCCATTCAGATCAAATCGGACCACGCCCCCGCTTACTTGGGGCGTTGTAAAACGTTAATTGCCCTGAAGCGCCCCAGCGAGGCGATTGTAGCCTGTAATGATGCGTTGGCCTACAGCGCCTACTACCCTGAAGCGGTGCGTAGTAAAGGTAACGCTGAAGAGCAGCAGGGACGACTGCTAGCGGCCCTGACCCTGTACGAACAGACGAATCAGAAAATGCCAGCTATGCCTCAAGCCTGGGTGGACCGAGGGCGGGTGCTGCAAAAGCTGGGGCGATCCGCCGAAGCGATTGAAGCCATTGAACGTGCCATCGCCTACGATCGCGATTCTGTTGAGGCCTGGACCGTGCGTGGGGAGGCGACCCTAGCCCTGAAGCGATATGAACAATCCATTCTGGCTCTGGAAAAGGCCCTGCAACTGGACCCTGACCATGAGCCAGCGATCGCGCTTCGCCAGCAGGTGCGTCAAGCTTTGGGCCGCTGAACCCAGCCCCTAAGCCCACCCCCTTGGCCGTTAAGCCTCAATCACCTGGACCTTCACCTCTGTGTCCAGGGAAGAGGTCACCCGTGCCCCTGCTTCGGTGCTGCCGATGACTGGTATGGTTTGGGCCGGGAAAGCACTCGCTACTAAAACAATATGGCGATCGGTCACGGCCAGGCCGTGGGTGGGGTCAAACCCCCGCCAGCCCCCGCCTGGTACGTAGACTTCGGCCCAGGCATGCAAGTCGCGATCGCTAATCGTACTGTCTCCTTCTTCATAACCACTGACAAAGCGAGCCGCCAGCCCAACGCAACGGCAGGCCTCCATAAACAACACGGTCAGGTCACGGCAACTGCCCATTTTTTTCCCCCAGGTAATGCCCGGTGACCAAGGGCGACCCGTGGGGCGGGTAATGTACTCGCAGGTTTCATAGATTCGCTGGGTCAAGGCGGTGAGAAACAGGCCCGCATTACCATTTACCTGGTGCAACAGGTTTTGGGCTAAGTCAACCACCCCAGGAGCCGGGGCCGGGTACAGCGGAGCGTGTAGGTAAGCATAGAGGTTGGCCGCCAGGGCAGTGGGATAATCGAACGGTAACGTTACCGCCCAAGGTTCAGCTAGGTAATCGAAGGCATTGGTGCGATAGGTTTCTACCTCAGCCGTAGTGACAATTGTGAGCTGTGCCGTTGGCTCGGGGGCAAACCACAACCCAAGGACTTGATTACCGCCAACATCCACAAGACTAGACTGCTGTTGGGGAGTTGGGCTGACGTCCAAATTAAATCGCCATAGCTGCTGGGCGGCATCACTGCGGGGCCGGAGATGCAGGGTATGGGAACGCAGGATGACCGGTTGCTGATAACGATATTGGGTGTGGTGCTGAATGCGGTAGCGCATGGGCTTTAGGAGTGAACTTTAAGCTGGGACAGTCTGAATCGGCCAGGAGTCAGGAGTCAGAAGTCAGAGGTCAGGAGCCAGCAGCCAGTCCCGTCTTGTATTCTGCCCCCTGAATTCTATTACAGGGATAACGTCTCGCTTGAAGCAATACGGCCTCAACCCAGAATGTCTGCCGAAAGATACAGATTCTCTTAAGATCTCTGGCCTAACATGATCTTAAGGCTGTTCTTGATAAGAACACGACACTACAGGTTATGAAATTTAATCGGTTTCAGCTGATAGAGCACTGACTGGTGATAGTTAACTTGATGGGATCCATCTGTTTTAGTAATTATTTTTAATCATCCCCACCCCCTAGGGAACGTAAGAAGAGGTTAGATTTAGCCTGACTTGGCGATCGCCTAAAGCGGGGGGATCGCTTATCCTGAAATGATCCCATGGTTAAGTATTTATGAAATAACGTTGCGTCCGCCGACGAGACTTGACATAATGATGAGTAAGGTAAACTGATTTTTCTTTCCTAAGGGCCTCGCAATGAAGTTTCTCGTTGCGGGCTTATTTTTACCTAGCCCAACTTTAAGAATATTCCAAAGTCCATAGCTAAAAAATAGCCGGAGTCACAAAATGATTTGCAATTCTCAACAGGTCCACTGTCCTAACTGTGGGGCGTTGGCCGAGCGGCATCAGATCGATCCCGACCAGTTGGTGCGCACCCAGTGTCCCGCCTGTGATTATTTGATGATTACCTGCGCTAGGACTGGTAAGGTGATTGAAGCCTATGCTCCGGGGTTATTTGCCAGTGCGGCTCGCTAGCTGATAGACGCGATCGCCGCGATGTCTTGTCCTGAGGTATCCCGTTATCTTTCCTCACTGGTCGGCCTATCTAGGTCGGCCAGTTGTGGTACGGCCCGATCTCCACAGCTACTGGCCCCTCGCTCAGCCAGAAATTTCGGTTTAGAGTTTAGGCATGGCGTTCACCCAGGGCAAGATCCATGACACTTGAGGGGACAATCGAGGGGACAACTGACGGCATTGACCTCATTTTGCGGCAGTGTCGGCTTGTGGGTACCAATGATTTGGTCGATATTGCCATCCGAGATGGCCGCATCTATGCCATTTCCCCTCGGCTTGAGGCGTTGGCAGCCCAGGAACTGTCGATCGCCGGGCGATTAGTCAGTCCGCCCTTTGTGGAATCTCATATTCATCTAGACTCGGCCCTGACGGCCGGACAACCCCGCTGGAACCAAAGTGGCACCCTGTTTGAAGGGATTGATATTTGGCGCGATCGCAAGCAGTCCTTGACCATAGAAGACGTCAAAACTCGGGCGATCGCCACCCTCAAGCAGCAAGCTCTACAAGGGGTGCTGTTTGTGCGTACCCATGCCGATGTCAGCGAACCTAACTTGATTGCCCTTCAGGCCCTGCTTGAGGTGCGGGATGCCGTTAAAGATTGGACCACCGTGCAGGTGGTCGCCTTTCCTCAAGATGGCATCTATGGCAGTGACGGTAACGATGCACTCTTAGAAACAGCCTTGAAGCTCGGGGCTGATGCCGTTGGCGGCATTCCTCACTATGAAATGACCCGAGAAGACGGGGTGCAATCAGTCCACCGGATCTTTGAACTGGCCCATCGCTATGATGCCCTGATCGACATCCACTGCGATGAAATTGACGACGATCAATCTCGATTTCTAGAAGTGGTCGCAGCCAGCGCAACGCGATCGGGCCTGGGGGCAAGGGTCACGGCCAGCCATACAACCGCCTTGGCCTCCTACAACAACGCCTACGCCATGAAGCTGATGGGCCTATTAGCCAAATCCGGCATCAACTTCATTGCTAATCCGCTGATCAACATTACCCTCCAAGGACGGACAGATACCTATCCCAAACGACGCGGGGTGACGCGGGTCAAAGAGCTCTGGCAGCAGGGGTTGAATGTCAGTTTAGGTCATGACTGTGTCCAAGATCCCTGGTATAGCTTAGGCACAGGCAACATGTTGACAGTGGCCGCTATGGCCGTCCATGTCTGTCAGATGACAGGCCAAGCCGAAATCGACGCTTGCTATGACATGGTGACCATCAATGGGGCCAAGACCCTCACCGTGGAATCTGACTATGGCATCGCCGTCGGTCGCCCGGCCAATCTGATTGTGTTAGACGCCACCACCCCTTACGATGCCATTCGCCGCACCGCCACCGTCACCCAAGTGATTTCTCGGGGGCAGCTATTGGTTGAAACCCAGCCCTCGGTATCCACCTGGTACGGAAATTAAACCCAATTCAAGCCCAGCCCCGGAGTTCTATCTTTGGAAACACTCCAGATCCCGAGCTGGACTTGGTATAGCTAGTACTGACTGGCAGAAATATGACGCCGTTGCTGAGAGTGTCCGGTTTTAGGGGTCAGGTATCAGGCATGGTTGGCCGACTTATGCCGCAGAGTAGAGCCCCCGAAGTCATCAACCTTTATGGGCCTGCTGGGTCCGAGAGCCAGTTTTGCAGCTGTTCCCATAGCGACCCAGGTCCAACCCCCAAAACAAAGTACAAGACCAGCAACACAAAGCCAATCAACAACACCATTTGCAGCGCGTTCCTAATCAGCTTAAACACCCAACCAAACACCAAGATAGCGACCAGAATCGCTCCTAGGACAATCAGTAGTTCCATCTATCTATGCCTCCCGCAACAGGTGTTAAAGTGGCAGGGAAATCCACCACTTGTAGCCATTCGGCTTTTCTGCGCCTATGACCCTCGCCCCTGGCACTGCCCTCAAACATGGTTCCTATGTGATTGATGCCCAGGGCATCGACGACACCATCGGTCCAGTGTATTTGGCCACTCATGTGCCCGCAGGTCAGTGGGTCCAGTTGCGCATTCTGGGTAGTCGTCATCCCGAAGCTATTCCCCCAGCTGAGGTTCGACAAGGGTTTTATCACCATCTCGAGACCCTGCCGACCTGGCAACATCCTTTATTATCAGTGGCATTATCGGGGTTTGAAGAAGATGGGGTATGCTACCAAGTCTTACCTACCACCCTAGGGATACCCTTGTCCCGGTTGGTGTCGCCTCAGGCTCCATTCCCTGTTGATCGTAGCCTGGCCCTGATGCATCAACTCTACAGCGGGTTAGACGTCTTACGATCCTTTGGCTGGGGGGGCTTGCGTTTGCATTTGGACCAATTCTGGCAGGGGGCTGATGGCCAAACCTTGACGTTCGTCGGATTTGATTTGCCCCCCGCAGAACCAGCGGATGACGCTACCCTTGAACAAGCTGTGGTGAGGGCTTTAAGTCGTCTACTCTACACCCTACTTACTGGTAACCCAGCGGCAACCACCCAGGCTGCTTTAGCGGTGGATCTGCGCCACCGCCAGCCCAGTCTGCCCCCCAGCCTGGATGGGCTGGTGGAATCTGGTAGTCATGGTGCTATCCCCATCTCCTTTACCGCTTGGGGGGCGTTACTGCCCTCTGCCAATCCAGTATCAGCGGCCCCGGCCCCAAAGGCCAGCCAGCCAGCTCCGCCAATCACCCAGCCTGTGATCACCTCCAGCCCTCAGGTCCGATTCAGGGATGGGGAGATCACGCCTCTTGCATCCCAGGCCGTTCCTGCAACCAAGGTTATGGCCCCTCATCAGCCTCCAAGCGGCCAGCGACGCTCAACCTGGACACCCTTGGCCCTAGGGCTAACAGGTCTTGTGGCCAGTTTGACTGGGCTCAGCCTGGGCCTCTATGCTCGCTTACAACCCGCCAACGTTTCGTCGTCCCCTGCCGGAGATCGCTTCAACCCCAATCAATCCTTCCCCCCCCTGCCTGACTGGTCAGGAAATACCCTCTGGCAGCCTTGGGATCAGGCCCCTAGTTTGCGCCGCCGACCAAACTATGGCGATGCTCCCCCCAACCGCTTCGAAGAAACCCCACCCAACTCAGCCCCAGAGTTGGGCCTACCGTCTAACCCTCAGCCCCAAGTGCCAGACCCAGTTCCCACCTCTGAGCCGCCCCCGCCCCGCCCAGAACCGGCGACGAGGGAACGACGACCAGATCCCGTAGAAGCCTCTCCCCCTAGCCCACCAGAGGGAACGCCCAACGGCGGTACTCAGCGGCGGGAAGCTTCTCCGCCAGTCGAGCCGCCACCTCCCCTAGCGCCCCCCTCTTTACCTCAGGCCCCAGCCCCCTCCTCTGGGGCGGCCCCAGGGGCCGCCCCAGAGATGCCGGCCCCAGCCCCTCCAACCAATCAAACTCGTCCTGCCGCTCCTGCCCCAAGGGACTCGCAAGTGAATAAGGTCCCAACATCATTCCCGGGCAGGCAGGAAGCCCTTATAGGGTAAGGAGATGTCCGAGAAAGAACATCCCCGCTTTAAGTCAGCGATCGTAGCTACCGTAGTGGGCATTGCCCACCACAGGGGAGAACGTTTTCTAGAAGTCACCTAACGGCTCTAGCGGGTACTTTATTTTTCTGCAAGTCCTTAGGTGCATGCCAGCAAACACTCTAGTTTAGGCCTGTCATTAAGATGGCTGAGCTCATAAGTGGAAGTGGGCTTATATCTGCTGAGATTTTTTGGCCCAGGAACCCAGTCACCCTCAAGGTCTATCATGGGCCGAAGATGTCAAGAGGGTTATAATTTTATAAACCTAGGTAAGCATCCACTGAGGATAACTATGAGCGACCCTATGCTGCACGCATTTTTCGTTGGCCGCGCCTTGGCCGAGGCGCTCAACGAGCAGGCCGAGCGTCTAGTCACAGACAGCTTAAGTCTGCTTGGTAAGTTTGATGCTGAGCAGCGAGAACGTCTGAGACACTTTACAGAGGATGTAATGGTCCGGGCTCAGCAGGCTGAAGCGGCAGCGGCTCAGACTACCTCTGGGATGACTCCCACCGCTGGCTTTGGTACAGATGGCCCATCAACCCAAGATTTACAAGCCACCATCGATACCTTACGGGCAGAGGTGGCTCAAGTGCGGGTTGCGTTGCAGCAATATCGCGCCACGGTCTGAGGGCTAGGGGCCATCCGTGGCCCGTCACCCAATCAACCTGGCTGTTGTGTTAAAGGGGTGACAGCCAAGGTTTTTAATGGGTTGAATTGTTGTCTTATATAGAACCGGACTAAGGGTATAGGAGTTTGAGTGTCCGCTGTTTCAGATTCATCTGCACCGCCTGTAGCTGACTCATTACCGCAAGGGAATGGGAAGGATGCCGTGGGCCAATCTCAGGACAACCTGCCGGAGATCATGGGGGCCTCGTCGGCCCACAATTCTGTCTCAAGCGGCCATGTTGCGGTTTCTACTGTAGAAAAACCTTTAGTATTTACCCAAGATGCTTACCGGTGGAACCGGGGTCACTATTCCCGACAACGACGGTTCGTTGATATCTGGGGATTTGTGCTGCGGTTACTAGGGGCTCGGTGGCTGTATGGTAAAGCTTGGAGCTATGGGGGCACTATCACTCCAGAGAAGCAAGCGGCCCGTCGCCGTCGTTTGGCTGTTTGGATTCGACAGACGCTGTTGGAACTAGGTCCCACCTTCATTAAGGTTGGGCAGCTTTTTTCGACTCGGGCAGATATTTTCCCGATTGAATTTGTTGAAGAGCTCTCAAAGCTGCAAGACCGAGTACCAGCCTTTAGTTATGAGCAAGCTCGACAGATCCTTGAGACTGACCTGGGCAAGCCTATCCAAACCCTTTACCGCACCTTTGATCCAATTCCCCTAGCCGCAGCCAGCCTTGGTCAAGTGCATCGTGCCCAGCTGCACAATGGTGAAGAGGTGGTGGTTAAGGTACAGCGGCCAGGCTTAAAGGCGCTATTCACGATCGATCTATCTATTCTCAAAGGCATTGCCCACTATTTCCAAAATCATCCCAGCTGGGGTAAAGGCCGTGACTGGATCGGTATTTACGAAGAATGCTGCCGCATTTTGTGGCAAGAAATTGATTATCTGAATGAAGGTCGTAATGCCGATACCTTCAGGCGAAACTTTCGCCAAGCAGACTGGGTGAATGTGCCCCGGGTATTTTGGCGATTTACCTCGCCTCAGGTGCTGACCCTGGAATATATGCCAGGGATTAAAATCAGTCACTACGATGCCCTAGAAGCCGCTGGTCTAGACCGTAAGCGACTAGCCCAACTAGGCGCTCAAGCCTATTTACACCAGCTATTGGGGGAGGGTTTCTTTCATGCTGATCCCCATCCCGGTAACATTGCTGTCAGCCTAGACGGTTCTCTGATTTTCTATGACTTTGGCATGATGGGCCAGGTACAGCCGGTGACGCGTCAGCGATTAATGGGAACGTTCGTGGGCGTTGCCCAACGTAATGCTGATCAGGTTATGGACTCCCTAATTGAGCTGGGGGCTCTAGCTGAAATGGAAGACATGAGCCCAGTCCGCCGTTCTATCCAATATATTTTGGATAATTTCATGGACAAACCCTTTGAGGAACAGTCCATTGACGCCATTAGCGATGACCTGTACGCGGTGGCCTACGACCAGCCCTTTCGATTTCCAGCCACCTTCACCTTTGTTATGCGGGCGTTTTCTACCCTGGAAGGGGTTGGTAAAGGTCTTGATCCCGAGTTTAATTTTATGGAGGCGGCTAAGCCGTTTGCGGCACAGCTTATGAATACTGGCAATTCGACCGATGGTACCAACAGCCTATTGGGGGAAATCAGTCGTCAAGCAGCCCAGGTCAGTACATCGGCCCTAGGCTTGCCCAGACGCATTGAAGATACTCTCGATAAGCTAGAACGGGGAGATATTCGAGTTCGGGTGCGATCAATTGAAACTGATCGCGCACTGCGGCGCATTAGTGGGGTTAGCATGGCTAATAACTATGCTATTTTGGTGGGCGCGTTCACCCTTTCAGCAACTGGGTTACTATTGTCTGAGCTAGCCTGGTTAGCACTACTGCCTGGGGCGTTAGCTCTGGTCACAGGGATAGCCTTTATCCGATCCGTGATCAAAGTTAACCGGGCTGACCGACTGCCCTAACCCTTGAGTAACCCACGCGCTATGATAAATTGCCAGTTTTCAGGATTGTCTGATCCTGGGTTGGTGCGCACTAGCAACCAGGATGACTACTACCTTGATCCTGAGGGGCGTTTCTTTATTGTGGCCGATGGCATGGGTGGGCATGCTGGCGGGCAAGAGGCTAGCCGATTAGCCACAATAACTATCAAAACCTTTCTAGAACAGCATTGGCACAGTGAAATACCGACAGAAGCACTGCTGAAAAAAGCGCTTGGTCAAGCGAATACTGCTATTTTAGCCGACCAGCGTCGCCATCCTGAACGGGCAGATATGGGTACCACTATGGTTGTCTTGACCTTTCGTGACCAAGACTCCCAACCCTGGTGTGCCCACGTCGGCGATTCTCGCCTATATCGTCTTCGAGGTCATCTGCTTGAGCAACTGACAGAAGACCACACCTGGATCGCCCGAGCCATTCGAGAAGGGGAGTTGACGGCCCTAGAGTCTCGCAATCATCCCTGGCGCCATGTCCTTTCCCAATGCCTAGGACGAGCAGATTTAGCCCAGATTGAGGTGCAGCCTATTCAGGTGCAGCCTGGGGATCGCCTGATGCTGTGCAGCGATGGCCTCACTGAAGAGTTGTCGGATCACCTCATCGCCTCCCAACTGAAGACAGTACGAGCCTGTGAAGCTGCGGCTACAGCTCTGATTAATGCGGCTAAGCAACGGGGAGGACGGGATAACATTACCGTTGTGGTGATCAGCCTGCACCCTGCCGAAACCGGTATTTCTGCGTCATAACAGTGGGCTTATTGGCTGGCCTGGGGCTCATCTGATGGGCCACTGGACACCCCTTGCCCTGGGTTGAAGAATTTAGAAAGAAGTTTGCTCTGAGCATTTTTGCTTAGAGGCAGTTGGTAAAAAACTGTAAAGCCAACGATAGGAGGTGACGTTTAAGGGATGACTTGCTATAGTCCCTTGTAAGCCTCAAGATAGGTGTGCAGTTGTCAAATGATTGTTATATTTCGTAAAATGATCAGCAACGGTACATTGCCTTGTTGCGGTTATGGTCAGGCCCGATCTCTCATGTCGTGGCTTTTAGGTTAACCACCCAGTTTCCAAACCTTTACAGGCTTGGGGCTGGTCTAGGGTTATTGGCCCCCGTTTGGCGGTGTTGTTCTCTCTCAGGAGTAAATTCATGAACGAACCTATGCAACTCTCTTTGGAGCAGCAGTTCAACCTCAAGTCTTTTGAGACCCAGGTTGACAAAATGAGCCGAGAACAGGCTCAGCAGTTCCTGGTCAAGCTGTATGAGCAAATGATGATGCGGGAAACCATGTATAAGCACTTTCTGAAGCATGAGTGGGGTATTGGCCCTAACCCGCAAATTTAGTCTCATGGCTGACCGTCCGAGCTAACGCACTGAAGACGGCGACCTCCCTCTCTCGCAAGGTTCTGGGAATCAGGCTGGGGATGTTGGGGCGTCAGCTTCGATGCTTGTCACTAGTTCTATAATTTTACGTTTCACTGATTTCTAAGACCTAGCTTGATGATTCGGCTAGAGTCGGTGCTAGAGCATTACCTGATTCAAAGAGACGCTGGACAAGGTAAGGTCCAAGTCGACAGGTAGATGTCAAGACGATCTGGGATGTCATATCACTGATCCGCAGGATGGCTGTCATTGCATTGACTGATCCTTTGGCGATTGAAGTCTGTATTCATTAAACAATTTTTCTAGAAACCTATCTTCAAAAGAGTGTCGGCCTCAGCTGCACAGGGCTGAGCACAGCTAATGAACGGGTCAGGGCTTCTGGGTTAAATGCCTCGTTCAGAGGTTATGGTAATAAATAGGGCCGAAGCTGTAGCCCCTTGAGGGCACGGTCAGTGTGGATGGCAATCGGCTTGCCTTGTATCCATTGTCTTACCCAGAAGAGGAGATTATGTTTCGACGGGCTCTGATTTGTACGGACTTTACCGATGGCATCTATCGTTTGGCTCAGTTTGTACCAAGCCTGGCCAAGGGAGGGTTTCAGTCACTGATCTTTTTTCACAATGTGGCGATCGAGACAGAGCGGGAAATTCCTCGGGAAGAGCCCGAAAAACTGGCGGAGGCTAAAGACCAGTTGACCCAACTGCTGCGGGAGGTGCCAGAGGACATAGACGTTACCGTTGAAGTCCTGATGGGGCGCCCTGGCGATAACATTGTGAGGTTGGCCAAGCAGTATCAGGTGGATGTCATCTTTCTGGGAACGCCAACCCGCACGATGTTGGAAGAAAAGCTATTTGGCAGCACAACCACACAGTTGTCAGAAAAGTCTGGCGTACCACT
Source organism: Leptolyngbyaceae cyanobacterium CSSed165cm_216 (assembly GCA_007135385.1). Taxonomy (GTDB): domain Bacteria; phylum Cyanobacteriota; class Cyanobacteriia; order Phormidesmidales; family Phormidesmidaceae; genus Nodosilinea. The sequence continues at coordinate 2,085 of SLIY01000171.1, read as the reverse complement.
GATCATTTTGCGTCCTCAGCTGATTGCTACCTACACGACAGAAGAATTGTCCCTGCGCTGTCGTCATCTCTTCCGGTATCTGCTGCTCCCCTATGACGGCTCTCCTGGCAGCAAGGTACTGGTTGACTATATTCGTGACCAAGTGCAAAGCAACCCGAATTCAGTATTGGAAAGGGTCAGGCTATTGCGGGTGATCGATGATACTGTCCGTCGAGAACTACAGGGGGATAACCCTAGACAGGAGGCCCAGCAAGAGTTGGAGCAAGTCCAAGCAGACTTGGCGGATTTGAACCTGGTAGTTAACATTAACATCGTCAAAGGGGATCCCATTCAGGAAATTATGACCGTAGCTGAAAAGCATGATATTGGGGCAATCGCCATTTGTTCGAGCGATGGTGGGGGACTGTTCAAATGGTCGGCCCCGAGCTTGGCCCGAGAGGTGTTGCGTCAGAGTTGGCACCCGGTGCTGTACATCCCGTCTTAATACACCCCTTCTCTGACACTACTGCTATTCTGACCAATTAGCGCCAGTATCCACATAGATAGACTCTAGTTTTTGCAGCACCCGAGGCTTAAGGGCTGTTTTCAATTCATTGCGCAATAGATCTCGGCTGGTGGCGGTAGCGCCGAGGGAAGGACGGCTGCGGGCTGTGATCGCCCATTCTTGCAGCATGCTGCATTGGGGTGGGGCAATGGTGCAGGTAAGCACATGGGCACAGTGGCGGGGGTTCTCCAGAGCGAAAAAGAGAAGTTTATAGGCACCGGTCTGCCCCAGGAGACCGGCTATTTCTTGTCCCTGGGAGGTTTTGAGGTCAATGTAGCAGGGTAGCCAGCGAGCCCCATGGGCACTGCTATATAACACGGTTAACCACAGCATCATGGGATGGGGAGACATGGTGCAGATGAAGGTGTTATAGCGTGTACTGATCAACCGTCGGTTAATCTCTACGTCAGGCATCATCGCCCATAGGGTGACTAGATTCCCTTGGCTACTGGGTAACAGGTGAGGAAAGACAATTTCAGCGACCGGCTTGGTTTGAGGCCAGACGGTCAGCCGACAGGCTTGGTCTTCGGCCAACCCTGCTTCTGGGGAAGGCTGGCGAGTCACCGGTACCCGGTTCAGGGTGGTGCCAATCCGCTGGCTAATGCGAAAGCCGTTAACATAGCGAGACTCGAGTGGCTCCAGAGCTTGCAAGACAGTTTGAATGTTATGGGGGCGATCGCTGGGCTGTTTAGCCATACAGCCCATCACCAGGTCTTCTAGAAGCTTAGGAATCTTCAGGTTACCGTCTACATCGCTGATTCGCTTTGGGGTGTCTTGCTGATGCACTTTGTACCAGCCCCCAAAGGTATGACTATTGGCCTTCAGGGGTAAATGGCCCGTCAACATCTGAAACATTAAGATGCCCAGGCTATAAATGTCGGAACGGTTATCGAGTTCTAAGCCCTCCATTTGTTCGGGGGAGGCATAGGCCAGGGTGCCCATAAAACAGTTGGTTTGATCGCTGCCTGTTTGTACCAGCTTGGCAATGCCAAAATCTAGAATTTTCGCCAGTTCGCCTAGGGTCGGATCCTGGATGATCATGATGTTGCTAGGCTTGATATCCCGATGAATAATCGGCACCGGTTCGGCTTGCCCTTTGAGGATAATGCCGTCATGGGCAGCCTGTAGCCCCAGGCACAGTTGACGGATGAGCCCCAAAAACCGCGGAATAGGCAAGGGTTCCTGGTTAATTAACTGGCTTAAACTTTGCCCTTTGAGGTACTCCATGACGTAAAACGGGACCCCGTCTTCATTGACGCCATAGTCTGTGACTCGGACAACATGAATACTTTTTTGCCCGAGCTGGGCACAGGTCATTGCTTCTTGCATGAAGCGTTGCCTTAGACTTTCCCCAGGCAGGGTTTGCGATAGAAATTTAACGGCGACTTTGACCCCGCCCAGCAGGGTATCCTCGGCCAAGTAAACCCTGCCCATCGACCCCTGACCTAGGGGCTCCATGAGTTCGTAGCGATTTGCTAACTGACAACCTAAGTTTGAATCAACCATTAGCTTTGAGCTAACCACTGTGGGTGATATCTCTA
>SLIY01000399.1 GCA_007135385.1 Leptolyngbyaceae cyanobacterium CSSed165cm_216 | reverse complement strand
GAACTTAGATCTCAATACTGTTCGGATAAATTAAATCAGCCGTTTTCAAGCTCTGAAAGCTTAATTTTCCGTCTCAGCTATTGCGATTTCTCTCAATAGTAAGCTTAACCGAACGGTATTGACTTAGATCTAACCTTACCCCTCTATCTCCATTGCTAGTCTTTAAATTTAACGTTTTGACAACACTAACTCCCCAGCCAGGGCTTGGATACGGGGTCGTTTGTGTATCTGAATAGGATGTTTATTTGTCTGAAATACTTTGAACTGCACCTGCACCTGGCTTGTGAGGTAGGTGATATATCGTCACTTTAGCGTTATGAAAGCCCTCAATCACTTACTCTCCAGTGTGCCACTGCGAACAATTCTCATTTTTCCCTTTGTGCTGCAAATTCTTGGAGCGGTGGGGCTCGTCGGCTACCTGTCGTTTCGCAATGGGCAGCAGGCGGTCAATGAACTGGCTGGACAGCTCCGTAGCGAAATGAGTGCCCGCATTGAAGGTGAGTTACAGGGGTATTTAGACAGTCCCCATGGGTTTAATCGCATCAATGGAGCCACGTTTGCCGAAGGGCAATTTGACATGGCAGAAGGCCGCAATGCCGCACAATTCTTGCGTCAGGTTCAAGTCTCGGACTTTATTTATGCGGCCTACTGTGGTGATCAATCGGGACAATATCTGGGGGCCTACCGCTACACAACAGAAGATAATCAAACCACCATTGCTCTCTCTGTTAGTAATGCTGGATCTGACTACAATCTAGATTTTCACCGGATAGGCCCGACGGGCGATCAGGGTAGACTGATCAAACGTTTCAGGCCCTATGATCCCCGTCAACGGCCCTGGTATAAGGCTGCATTGAAGGCTGAGGGGCCAATCTGGAGTGAGGTTTACCTGGACTTTGCCACTGGATTACCCACGATTACCGCTAGTGAACCAGTGTATGGGCAAAACAACCGCCTGATCGGGGTCTGCGCCACGGATGTTGTGCTTTTGCAAGAATTTCGTCAATTTTTAGCCAACCTGTCTATTGGCGATTCTGGCATTGCTTTTGTGATGGATCGCTCAGGGGCTCTGTTGTCTAGCTCTACCGATGAGCCCTTAACCCAGGGTGAGGGCGAAAGCATGATTATGCTTCAGGCTGTAGACAGCAGTGATCGCCTAATTCAAGCCACAACAAGCGATTTGAAACAGCGATTTGGCAGTTTTGAGGCGATTTACAGTCCTCAGCAGATTGACTTTAAGCTAAGTAGCGATGGGGTGAACCTGTCCGGCAGTGAGCGGCTGTTTGTCGAAGTGCTGCCCTTCCAAGATAGTCGGGGGCTGGACTGGCTGATTGTGATCACGGTGCCGGAATCAGACTTTATGTCCCAAATTTATGCCAATACCCGCAACACGGTTTTGTTATCTATTATGGCGCTGGCGATCGCCACTGGGGTCGGCATCTTAACCGCCCGCTGGGTGATTCGACCTTTGTTAGAACTCAACAATGCGGCCAAAGATATTGCCAAAGGAGAGTTAGACCGCACGGTGGAGATTCAGCGATCCGATGAGGTGGGGGAATTGGCCAACTCCTTCAACGCCATGGCGGGTCAGCTTCAGGAGTCGTTTCACACCCTCGAAGCCAAGAATGCCGAACTCCAGCATCTCGACACACTCAAGGACGAGTTTTTAGCCAATACCTCCCACGAACTGCGCACGCCGCTGAATGGCATGATCGGCATCGCCGAATCGATGATTGACGGGGCGACGGGCAAATTGACGGAGATTCAGGAGCGCAACCTGTGGATGGTAGCCCAGAGCGGTCACCGCCTCTCTAACCTGGTGAACGACATTCTCGATTTCTCCCAGCTGAAGCATAAAAGCATTGACCTGCAACTCAAGCCCGTTAGCCTGCGCGACTTAGTCGAGGTGGTATTAACCCTAAGTCAGTCGCTGGTGGGCACCAAGCAGTTGACTCTAATCAACGAGGTTTCACCCGATTTGCCTGCGGCAGAGGCGGATGAAAATCGACTCCAACAAATTTTGTACAACCTGGTGGGTAACGCGGTTAAATTTACCGCCTCAGGCACGGTCAAGGTTTCGGCTAACTTGCGCCGTTCCCCAAATGGAGCAGAGAGGGAGTTGCTTGCGGTCACCATTGCCGATACTGGCATCGGCATTCCCGAAGCCAAGCTAGAGCAAATTTTTGAGGCCTTTGCGCAAGCGGAAGGCTCCACCGCTCGCGAGTATGGAGGCACGGGTTTGGGCCTGGCCGTGACCAAACAACTGGTGGAACTGCACCACGGTAAACTGACGGTCACCTCCACCGTGGGGGCGGGGTCTCAGTTCACGTTTACCTTACCTGTGGCTCAGGAAGAGAGCCCAGCGAAAACCTATGGGCCAACGGTGAGCACCACACGCCTGCAGCGCTCGGCAGCGCTGGCAACCGCCGAAAGCAGGGGCAAGGCGATCGCAGAGCGCACCCCTTCTAATCCAACCCCGCCCTTAGAGCTATCTGGCTCAGTGGTGTTGGTCGTAGACGATGAACCGGTTAACCTGCAAGTTTTGGCGAACCATTTATCGCTGCAAGATTACTCGATTGTGCAAGCCAGCAATGGGGAAGATGCCCTGCGGTTAATCGAGCAGGGCTTAAAACCCGCCATTGTATTGCTAGATGTGATGATGCCGAAAATGACGGGCTATGAAGTTACCCAGCGGTTGCGAGAACGCTATCCGGCTACCGATCTACCAATTTTGCTGCTCACGGCGAAAACCCAGGTGGCCGATCTAGTTACAGGGCTGGCGGCAGGGGCAAATGATTATCTCACTAAGCCCATTGCCCGCGAAGAACTCTTAGCGCGCATTCGCACTCATCTGAACCTGAGCCAGCTACGGGAAGCGCTGCAAATTGAAGAATCCAAATACCGTGGCATGTTTGAGAATGCAGTGGAAGGAATTTTTCAATCCTCGCCGGATGGCAAGCTTTTGAATGTGAATCCGGCCTACGCTCAACTGTTTGGCTATGACTCCCCGGAGGAGATGTTATTGAGAGTCCAGGAATTGTCTGGACAACTCTATGTCGATTCCCAGCGGCGGACAGAGTTTAAGCGCCTGCTGAGTCAGCAGGGGGAGGTGCGCGACTTTGAGTTTGAAGCCTATCGGCGCGATGGCACCACCATTTGGGTTTCAGTCTGGGCTAGAGAGGTGAAAGACTCCCAGGAAACAGTGCTGTACTACGAGGGTAACTGCATCGACATTACCGAACGCAAGCAGCAAGAAGAGTCTTGGAAGCAGCAATTGGAGGAATTGCAGTTCGAGATTGATCACAAGCAGCGGGCGCGTCAGGTCGCTGCAATCGCCTCGACTGATTATTTTCAAAAATTGCTATCAGAAGCCGATAATCTGAGAAATTTCGACAATGAATGAGGGTAACCAGTGGCCGATATTGTATTAGTCCATTCCTTTCGCGGCGGCACCGGAAAATCTAACACCACTGCCAACTTAGCCGCCACGATTGCCCGTACTGGCAAACGGGTGGCGGTGATAGACACCGATATTCAATCCCCTGGCATCCATGTACTGTTTGGCATGGAACAGGTTGATCCCCAAACCACCCTCAACCAATATTTATGGGGCAACTGCTCTGTAGAAGAGGTGGCCCATGATGTCAGCCCCGATGTGGTGAATCAGAACGGTGGGAAGGTGTTCTTAGTGCCGTCGAGCAGCGATGCGGGCGACATCACCCGCATATTGCATGAAGGGTATGATGTGCGCCTACTCAAAAAAGGCTTCGCTGGCCTGATCAAAACCCTTAATTTAGACTATGTTTTCGTGGATAGTCACCCAGGGCTGAATGAAGAAACCCTGTTATGTATTGCCGTTTCCAACATTTTGGTGGTGATTTTGCGCCCCGACCGGCAAGATTTTCAAGGTACCGCTGTCATGGTTGATTTGGCTCAAAAGCTCAAGGTGCCCAAAATTCTTATGGTGGTCAATCGGGTCATGCAAAATTCAGACCCAGAGATAGTTCGCCAGCAGCTTGAAGCCAAGTATGAGGTGCCTGTGGTCGGCGTTTTGCCCAACTGTGACGAGATGATGCAACTCGGCAGTAGCGATCTAT
>SLIY01000220.1 GCA_007135385.1 Leptolyngbyaceae cyanobacterium CSSed165cm_216 | reverse complement strand
GGTCTACCCCTTTTTGCTGGTGCAGGAACTGATAGGCGGCTTGGGCGTCTTCGTAGAACCGGGCTTCGTTGGGAAACGGACCCGAGCTCAGCCCATAACCCCGGTAATCCACCATCAAAACAGCCGCCCCTAGGGCGTGCAGTTGCCGGATGCGATCCAAATTAGTCGAGATGTTACCGGCATTGCCGTGCAGGTATAGAAACGTCAGAGACTGGGGCTGTTTACTGGGAACCCACCAGCCATGAAGCATTCCGGGTTGATCAGAGGTTACTGGAATCCATACTTCTTCATAGCACAAGCCAACAGCGTCTGGGGTAGCCTCCATCGCCGGGGTCGGCAAATACATGAGCCGTCGCTGTCCCTGCCAAAGCCATCCACATAGGGCTAAATAAATCAGCCCAGATATGCCCAGACAGCCAATGAAAAGTTTAATCATGGGCATAGAAACGGATCGTTCATTAAAAGCAAGCGGCCAGCCCTCAATGGTGGGCTGGAAATGGTAAGAAACTTAATCTTTATATTATGGGGGATCAGGTTCATCGGGGTATCGACAGTTGTGACGGTTTCTCGAGGAGGGGAATAACCACCCTGGGTAGACCCGCAAGGGTTTGTTACACTGGATGCTCAGATGAGTTCGCCACAACTTTCACCCCGTAAGGATTGATTGGTATGACGGTTGCCACCTCCCCCGCTTCCCTGCTTAAGACTAACGATTTACTGGTTAGAGATTACTCCGCCCCCCGCGATCGCTTCGACCAGAGTTGGGAAGCGACTCTAGCGACATTGCTAGGGCTAGGACGGGCCGCTGGCGCTGACTTCATCGAATTTTTCCTGGAGCGCAGTAACTTCATTAGCTGCCAGGCAGAAGACGATATCATTAGCAGCCTTTCTCCCCGAATTATCACCGGGGCAGGGGTACGGGTGTTTTTAGGCAAAGCTGACTGCTACGTCAGCACCAATGACCTCTCGTTTGAGGGCCTCAAAGTCGCCCTGGACAAAGCCCTGTCAATCATGGGGTTAACCCTGCCCGGCCCCGCCACCAACATTGCAGAGATCAACCTAGAGTTGATGCGGGACTATGCCACCGCCCGGGGTAAAGACAACTGGCTAGCCCAGTGCAGTCCTATGCAAGAAATGGGGGATGTGCTACTGGCCGCCAACAACGCTTTGGCCCAAACCGCAGACCATGTGCAGTCTCGTCGGGCCGCCTATTTTCGTGATTGGCAGGAAGTGTTGGTAGCCGCCAGCGATGGCACCTTTGCCCGCGACATTCGCCTTACCCAGTCCGTTGGGTATAACTTACTCTGCGCCGATGGCGAGCATCGGTCCTCTATCGGCCAGCGATCTGGGGATACTAGCAACCCTGGGTTCCTGCGCAGCTGGGACTACCAGAGCATTGCTGAGACTGTGGCTGAGTCTGCGGGCAAAATGCTCTACGCCGACTATGTGGAGTCGGGGAGCTATCCAGTGGTGATGGCCAATAAGTTCGGTGGGGTGATCTTCCACGAGGCCTGCGGTCACCTGCTGGAAACCACCCAAATTGAACGGGGTACGACTCCCTTCATCAACAAAAAAGGTGAGAAAATCGCCCACGAGAACCTGACCGCCTGGGATGAAGGGCTATCGCCCGACGCCTTTGGCACCATTGACATGGATGATGAGGGCATGCCCGCTCAACGTACCCTGCTAATTGAAAATGGGGTGCTTAAGAACTTCCTCTCCGACCGGGCTGGGTCCATGCGCACCGGCCACCCCCGCACCGGTAGCGGTCGCCGCCAAGGCTATACCTATGCCGCCGCCTCTCGCATGCGCAATACCTACATTGCCCCAGGAGACTACTCCCTGGATGAGTTGTTTGGCTCCATTGATAAAGGAATCTACTGTAAGAAAATGGGCGGTGGCAGCGTCGGTGCCACTGGGCAGTTTAACTTTGCCGTGGACGAAGCCTATTTAATTGAAAACGGTAAGGTCACCAAGCCTCTGAAAGGAGCCACCCTGATCGGCGAAGCTACCGAAATTATGGACAAAATTTCCATGTGCTCTAATGACCTAGGCCTGGCCGCTGGGTTCTGTGGCTCCATTAGCGGTAGTGTTTATGTCACCGTCGGCCAGCCCCACCTGAAGGTGGACTCGATTACCGTCGGCGGCCGGTAGATGGCTGGATGTTAAGGTTTGAGTTTTGAAGGTTGAGTTTTGAGTTGGCGCCTTATAGGGGAAACTCAAAACTAAGCACTCAAAACTTCCCCCCACCTCCCCACCCCATCACTCCCCACCTCCCCACTCTCCCCCACCTCCCACTTTCCCTATGCCTACCATTCAAGACATCGCCACCTACGCCGAAACCAGCGCCAAGAAGCTCGGCATTGCCAAGTATGACGTTTACGGGTCTTCCGTGGATGAAACCAGCGTTCAAGTCGATAAGGGTGACCCAAAGCAAGTCAAGGCCTCTAATCGCTCCAGTGTGATTGTGCGGGTGTGGAATCCTGACGGCAAGGTAGGGGTGACCGCCACCAGTGATGTGGATCCCACCGGTATCACCCTGGCCTTAGAAACGGCCCAGGAGGCCAGTGCCTTTGGGGTGACTGAGCATATTCCTGACTTTAGCCCTGAAGCGACAGCTCCGACGGCTGAGGTGCAGGTGCAGCAGGTGGCCCCTGTGCCCGTGGGCGATTTGATTAGCGCGTTGGTTGATTTGGAAAAGCAGCTGTTAGACGCCCACCCGGCGATCGCCAGTGTGCCTTACAATGGCCTGGCCCAACGGGATATTAATCGGTTCTACATCAATAGCGCTGGAGCCCTGCGCCATGAGGCCCGCTCCTATGCGTCGCTGTACCTATACACCAAAACCGAAGAAGAAGGACGCAAACCCCGATCGGCAGGGGCCATGCGGGTCGATCGGGGGCTGTCGCTGCTGGATTTACAAGGCTGCTTGCAGGAAGCGACTGAGAAAACCATTAGCCACCTGAACTATGCCAAAATTAAGTCTGGCAAGTATCGAGTGGTGTTTTCTGGGGAAGCGTTTCTCAGTCTGTTGGGGGCTTTCTCCAATCTGTACAACGCCCAGAGCATTTTAGATAAGCGCAGCCTGTCGACCCCAGATTCCCTGGGTAGCACGGTGGCGTCGCCGCTGCTGTCGGTCTATGACGATGCCCTCCACCCCGAAAATGTCAGTGTCGAAACCTTTGACGGGGAAGGGACTCCTACCCGGCGGGTAGCTTTGATTGAAAAGGGGATACTCAGCCAGTTTTTGCACAGTGCTGGTACCGCCAAACGGATGGGAGCTTCCCCCACGGGTCACGCCAGCATTGGGGCCAAGGTTTCCGTTGGCCCTAGCTTTTACCATGTGCTGCCAGGGGAGGCGGCTAATTCTGACTTTAGCCTGAACACCGCTGATCATGTGGTCTTCATTGATGAGCTCCAGGCCCTGCATGCCGGGGTCAATGCCCTGCAAGGATCGTTCTCTCTGCCCTTTGACGGCTGGTTGGTGAACCAAGGTGAGCGGGTCAGCATTGAGTCGGCAACGGTAGCTGGTGATTTTCGAGATCTACTCAAGGCGATCGCCCATGTGGAACCGGAGGTAGAGATTACCCCCGGTGGCCTCTGTCCCCGCATTTGGGTCGAGAACCTGTCAATCACAGGGGATGGCTAGAACGATGGGTCGGATTATTTAACCCGGCTAAAGGCGACGGCAGCGGCAATGATTAAGCTGAGTAATGCTAACGGCACCCACAGGTCATTTACAGTCATCATAGGGCTACATCGGCTTGCAATAGGGAACTGCCATGACTGTATCGGAACGCGTCACGTTTTTACAGGAGCGCACTCCCCTGAGTGTCTTGAGGCCTGAGAGCTTGAGCGCGATCGCTGATAGTATCGAGACCCGCTCCATTGCGCCCCAGGAGATGGTCGTAGAAGCCGGGCAGGAGCCAGCCGGGCTGTACATCCTCTGGGAGGGTAAGCTGGAAACCGTGGAAACCGGTATGGGGGGGGTGAGTTTCTTGCCGGGTACGGTAGTTAACTTAGACGCCCTGCTGCTGAGCCAGCCAGTGGAACAAACCATCCATGCCCTCTGCGATAGTACAGTCTGGTTCATTGGTCGCGATCGC
>SLIY01000219.1 GCA_007135385.1 Leptolyngbyaceae cyanobacterium CSSed165cm_216 | reverse complement strand
GGGGGGGGGGGGGGGGGGGGGGGGGGGGGGGGGGGGGGTGGGGGAAAGGGGGTTAGGCTTGAGTGCTGGTTAAATAACCATGAATTCAAAACTCAAACCCTTTACCACTCGGCTTGGGCAATCAGGGGAGCGCGCTCTTCGGCACGTTCGAGTTCGATGCTGAGGCAACCGACGACCTGGTTGCTTTCCAGGAAGTGCACCGAGTAGATGTAGGCCCGTTGCAGGTAAGTGCCAACGCCGATGACATAGCCGATGTCGCCTGCTTCAGCCAGCTTGTCCCCGATGTTTTTGCCGGGGAAAGTGCCATCGTTACGGATCACCTTCAGCACCCGCACGCGATCGCCCAAATCAAACACAGGCGGAGAGTCGAGTTCAATGGTGTCAGGGAGTTTCATAGCGAGGGAATGGATTAGGTCAGGGGTCGGGCAGGGGGTCGAATCAATGAGTGGATGGACGGGTGAGTGGATGGGATATGCATGCACTCACCCATCAACACCATTAGCGGATCAGGTCGAAGGAAATATCCTGACCGACCACGCCGGTCTTCGCATCAGCTTCTTCCAGGAAGGCATTGACCAACCAGGTGATCTGATTCAGGGCACCCTGGTAACCGAGGGTGGCGTAGCGGTGCATGTGGTGGCGATCGAAGATCGGGTAGCCAATGCGCAGCAGGGGAGTGCCCGTATCGCGGGAGAGGAACTTGCCGTAGGAATTGCCAATCAGCAGATCCACCGGCTCTGTGAACAGTAAAGAGCGCAGGTGCCACAGATCCTTCCCGCACCACACCGTGGCATCTTTGCCGTAGGGGCTGGCGGCTAGAATCTCGCGGGCCTCGGCCGCAAAGGGCTCGTTCAGGGTACCGGTCAGGACGTGAACCGGCTCAGCGCCAAATTCCAGCAGTAGGTTGATCAGGGTAATCACATGGTCAGGATCGCCATAGACGGCTACCCGCTTGCCATGCACCCAGGACTGGGAATCGGTCATGGCATCAATGGCCCGTCCCCGTTCCACCTGCAATTCCTGGGGAATCGGCTTGCCGGTAATGGTCGAGAGGTTCATCAAGAACTCATCGGTACCCCGAATCCCAAAGGGCCGGAAGTTGTAGGTCTTCTGTCCCCCTTCCTTGGCCAGAAATTCCTGGCTCTTAGGCGTCGTGTACTTCTGGAAGAAGAAGCTACCTTCGGCATTGATGCTGTCGCCAGCCGCTTCCAGGGTGGTGAGACCGTTATACATTTTGAATTCGCCCGTATTGGGAGAATCAAAGGCATCGGAATTGTCCGACAGGATGGTGTGATCAATCCCGAACAAGTCCAGAATGCGCTTCAGTTCACGGGTATTACCTACATAGGGATCAAAGCCCAGGTTGAAGTTGTACTTGCCGTTGGTGGTTTCAGCTTTTTTGTCCTTGGTAAGGGTGGTCAAAATCCCCTTCAGCATGTTGTCGTAGCCGGTGATGTGGGACCCCACAAAGCTGGGGGTGTGGGCACAGGGCACCGGGAAATCTTCTGGAATGTGGCCTTCATTTTTGGCGGTGGCAATATAAGCGCCAATGTCATCCCCAATTACTTCGGCCATGCAGGTGGTGCACAGGGCGATCATTTTGGGTTTGTAGAGGGTGTAGGCATTTTCTAGACCCTGTTTCAGGTTATTCAGCCCACCAAACACCGCCGCATCTTCGGTCATCGAAGAGGAAACAGCCTGGAAAGGTTCTTTGTAGTTCCGGGTCAGGTGGCTACGGAAATAGGCGACACAGCCCTGGGATCCATGACTATAGGGCAGAGTTTCTTCAAACCCAGCAGCCACAAACAAAGCTCCTAACGGTTGGCAAGCTTTGACTGGGTTAATGGTCAGCGATTCACGGGCAAAGTTCTTTTCCCGATATTCCCAGCTCTTTGTCCATTCGCCAATTTCGGCAATTTTCTCAGGATCGTGAGCTCCCTCAAACTGGCGCTTGTAGGCGAACAATTCCTTATATTCGTCAGTTTGGAATAGCTCGAAGTGATCCTTAATTCGGCCTGGGTCTTCGGTTCCACAGGGCGTCGGAATAGTGTTATCGAGGTTATCAGTCATAATGCTCTCCTTATGGGGAGGGAAATAGGGTAGGCAGGGGGATGCGTGAGTGGATGGGGAGGGGGTTCACGGTGGGCGGTATACGGTTTACGGTGGGCGGTTGAGAAATGCTTGCACCGTGAACCATATACCCTGCACCTTCTCTTATTGCTCCCAAGGGGTTTTAACCAGGCCCCAGGTGGGATTATTAATGGCTAAGTCCATATCGCGGGCAAAGACTTCAAAGCCTTCGTAGCCATGGTAAGGGCCAGAGTAATCCCAGGAGTGCATCTGGCGGAACGGTACGGCCATCTTCTGGAAGACGTACTTCTCCTTAACCCCAGAGGCAATCAGGTCAGGCTTGAGCTGTTTAGCAAATTCCTCAAACTCATAGCCGCTCACATCGTCATAAATGACGGTGCCATCATTCACATATTCGAGGGTACGTTTATAGTCATCTCCGTGGCCAAATTCATAGCCCGTGCCGATCACATTCATACCCAGGTCTTCAAAGGCGGGGATGACGTGACGGGGGCGCAGACCACCCACCATAATCATTACCGTTTTGCCTTCCAAACGAGGCCGATATTTAGCAATAATTTGATCTACCCGAGCCTGGTGAGAGGTAATCACCTCTTCCACCTTGGCCTGAATAACGTCATCAAACTGCTCGGCAATTTTGCGTAGAGATTTAGCAATTTGGGTCGGCCCAAAGAAGTTGTACTCCATCCAGCCAATGCCGTACTTTTCTTCCATGAACCGGCAGATGTAGTTCATCGACCGATAGCAGTGGATCAGGTTAATTTTGGCCAGGGGCGTCATCACCACTTCGTTAAAGGTGCCATCTCCAGAGAAGTGGCAGAGCACCCGCAGGCCGATGGCTTCCAGCAGTTTGCGGCTGGGCCAGGCGTCACCACCAATGTTGTAGTCACCGATGATGTTGACGTCGTAAGGGCCGGGCTCAAAGCCTTCGGGCAGTTTGCGATAGTCATCAGCCTTGGGTAGCACCCAGTCACGCACGGTGTCGTTGGCGATGTGGTGACCCAAAGATTGGGACACGCCCCGGAAACCTTCGCAACGCACCGGAATCACTGGCTTGCCGGTTTCCTTGGCCTTGGCCCGGGCGACCGCTTCAATGTCGTCGCCAATGAGCCCAACGGGACATTCCGATTCAATGGTAGTGCCCTGGTTGAGGGGGAAAAGTTCTTCGGCTTCATCAATTAGCTTTGCCAGCTTTTTGTCACCGCCAAAGACGATATCGCGCTCTTGGAAGTCAGAGGTGAATTGCATGGTGCCAAAGCTATCTACCCCAGTGGTGCCGGTGTAGTAGTTACGCCGACCAGCCCAGGAATAGTAACCGCAACCCACCGGGCCGTGGCTAACGTGAATCATGTCTTTGATGGGGCCATAGACCACCCCTTTCGCACCCGCAAAGGCACAGCCACGGGTGGTCATCACGCCGGGAACAGATTTTTTGTTGGATTTAGCGCCGCAGTCAGATTCACCTTCAGCGTGAACATCTAAGTGCTTTGACCGCAGCTTTTTAGCCTTAGCAGGATAGGCCTCAAGCACCTCCTGAATCAGCTCTTTTCGATCGTCTACAGTAGTCATAATGCCCTCTCAATTTATCTAGGAGACGGAGTTCGTAGCCAGGAAAAGTTAGGTTTGACGACGTCAGAGTGGTTGGCCCTAGGGCTAGCTTGCAGGTGATTTGGCCTGATTTCTGGGTCGTCAAACCTGAAATGTTTTTAGACGGTAGCGGCTTCTTCTTGAGCTAGAGCCTCCTGATATTTTTCGTCGCTGTCGAGGATGCCGAATTCAATCAACAACTCTTCCAGTTCGTCCATGGAGATGGGGGTTGGGATGGTGAGGTTTTTGTTGTTGATGATCTTGTCAGCGAGGGCCGCATACTCTTTGGCTTGCTTGCTGTCGGGAGCGTACTCGTTCACGGTCATCCGGCGCAGTTCGGCGTGTTGAACCACGTTGTCGCGGGGGACAAAGTGAATCATCTGGGTGTTGAGTCTTCTGGCTAGTTCTTCGATCAACTCAACTTCTTTGTCGGTATTACGGCTATTGCAGATCAGGCCGCCTAGGCGCACGCCGCCGGATTGGGCATACTTGAGTACACCTCGGGCAATGTTGTTGGCCGCATACATGGCCATCATTTCGCCGGAAACCACAATGTAAATCTCTTGGGCTTTGCCTTCCCGAATGGGCATGGCGAAACCGCCGCAAACCACGTCCCCTAGTACGTCATAGGAAACGAAATCTAGGTCTTCGTAAGCACCTTCTTCTTCCAGGAAGTTAATGGCGGTGATAATGCCTCGACCAGCACAGCCAACACCGGGCTCTGGGCCGCCCGACTCAACGCACTTAACGCCGCGATAGCCTTCTTGCAGCACTTGCTCAAGTTCGACATCTTCAACGGCACCGAGTTCGGCGGCCAGTTGCAGCACAGAAGTTTGAGCTTTGCTGTGGAGCATCAAACGAGTGGAATCTGCTTTCGGGTCGCAGCCCACAATCATGATGCGCTGACCCAGTTCGGCCATGGCGGCCAGGGTATTTTGGGAGGTAGTGGATTTACCGATACCGCCTTTTCCGTAAAATGCAATCTGTCTCATGGTGGATTTCTCCTAGGTTTGAGATTCGGGTTTGAAGGGAATGAAACGTTCGTGATCTCGGAGCAGGCACGGGCCTGGGGAAAGGTTGGGGTTAGGCCGGTGGATCGCGTCCGGCGGAGGGAATTAGGGCGTGCATAGATAGATGGGGGGATGGGGTGTCCGGTTCCCCTCTTGGGAGGGGCTAGGGGTGGGTCTGGGGGAATTTTGGATTGGCGATTTTGGATTCTGGCGAGAACCGTAGCTTGAGGCATCGAAATTAAATCGCTTCGACCACGAGGGACGGCAACACCAGATCCTGCAATTTCGCCTCGATCGCATATTTCAGCGTTTCGGTGCTGCTGGGGCAGGAGCCGCAGGCGCCTTGGAGTTTGACCAGAACGCGATCGCCCTCTACGTCGTGCAAGCTGACATCGCCACCGTCGGCAACCAGCACGGGGCGGACCTCTTTGTCGAGAACGGTCTGAATCATCGTGATTTTTTGCAGGTTGGTCAGAGAGATGGGGGGTTGAATGCCTTGCTCCCGTTCTACGGCCAGTTCGGCGGCAGCTCGGACGGTTTCGACGGACTGTTGGGCGTCCAAAATCAAGTCTTCGATACCAGCCAGGCAGGAGCCGCAGCCGCCACCAGCTTTGACGTAGTTGGTCACCTGCTCCACGGTAGAGAGGTCGTTTTCGGCGATCGCCCGCCGGATTTTCTTCTCCGAAATGCCGTAGCACGTGCACACCAGGGTGCCGTCATCCTCCTCGTGGTGCTCCACTTCGATGCCGCGATACTTGTAGATCGCTGCCTCCAGGGCTTCCTGGCCCATCACCGAGCAGTGCATCTTGGCTTCCGGCAGGCCGCCGAGGAAGTCAGCGATGTCGCGGTTGGTGATGTGCAAGGCCTGATCCAGCGTGCGGCCTTTGATAATTTCGGTCAGGGCGGAGGAGGAGGCGATCGCACTGGTGCAGCCAAAGGTCTGAAACCTTGCATCTAAAATGCTGTCGGTAGATGGCTGAACCTTCAGGTGCAAGCGCAAAGCATCGCCACAGGCAATACTGCCCACTTCACCGAACACTACCGCCACATCCGGTTGGTTCGGGTCATCAATAGAGCCCTGGTTTAGGGGATTGTAGAAGAGTTCGAGTACTTTTTCAGAGTAGTCCCACATGGTGGTTTCGGGGGAATGAAGGAATTTTGGATTGGCGATTTTAGATCTTTCGGTTCTCCTCGGAGAAGGAGAGATTTTGGAATGGCGATTGGAGGATTTCGATTAGGGATTTCGGAGGAAGAAGGCAATCCAAAATCCAAAATCTAAAATCCAAAACCGCCTCAGGTCACAATGGCTAAATCTCGCTCCTGCAACCACCCTGCCTGGTCATTGCTAAAGGGCGACATGGCGCGGAGGCGTTCGACGATATCGGGCATGACGGCCAGCACCTGGCCAATTTCGGCTTCTGTTGTGTAACGGGACAGGCTAAACCGAATGGAGCCGTGCAGGGTGGTATAGGGCAGGCCCATGGCGGTGAGTACATGGGAGGGATCGAGACTGCCGGAAGTACAAGCGGAGCCGGAGGAGGCGCAAATACCATGCTTGTTGAGCATGAACAAGATGGCTTCCCCTTCGATGTATTTGAAGCCGATGTTGGTGGTGTTGGGCAGGCGAGGGGCACCACCGCCGTTGACCACGGTGTCGGAGATGGTGGCCAGAATGCCGTGCTCCAACCTGTCTCGCAGGTCAGCCTCGCGCTTGACATAGGCCAGATGGGTTTGGGCCAGTTCAGCGGCTTTGCCCAGGGCCACAATGGCAGGCACGTTGTGGGTACCGGCCCGGCGGCCCCGCTCCTGATGGCCCCCTAGCAAGAAGGGGCGGAAGCGATAGCCTTTACGCACATAGAGGGCACCGATACCCTTGGGGGCGTGCAGCTTGTGGCCGGAGAGGGTGAGCAGGTCGATGCTGCTTTGGCTCAGGTTGATGGGCACCTTGCCCACCGCCTGGACGGCATCGACATGGAAGGTGGCCCCGTAAGCTTTGGCGATCGCCCCAATCTGCTCCACCGGAAAAATTACCCCGGTTTCGTTGTTGGCGACCATGGTGGTGACCAGGGCGGTGCCGCCGGTCATCGCCGCCTCCAACTCCAGCAGGTCCAACTCGCCCCGCTCATCTACGGATAGGTAGGTGACGCCATAGCCCTTCTTTTCCAGGTGCTTGCACACCGCCAGGATGGCTGGGTGCTCTACCGCTGTAGTAACAATGTGCCGCTTCTCCGGCTGGGCCGCCAGGGCTGCATGGATAGCGGTGTTATTGCCCTCACTGCCGCAGCTGTTGAAGATAATCTCCGTCGGCTCAGCCCCCAGCAGGTTAGCCACCTGTTCGCGAGCCTCTTCAATCACGGCTCCGACTTGACCGCCAAAGCTGTGCATCGACGAGGGATTGCCGTACAGCTCACTCAGGTAGGGCAGCATGGCCTCTAGAACAGCAGGGTCGGTGCGAGTGGTGGCGTTGTTGTCGAGGTAGGTGAGCATGGTGAGTGGATGGGTGGATGGGTGGATGGGTGGTGGGGGAAAGTTTTGAGTTTTGAATTTTGAGTGGGAGTGATTTCGTAAGAACTCAAAACTCAAAACTAAGAATTCAAAACTTAATTAGGTTGTTTGCAATCGCTTCAGAGTCTGGGCATAGCCATCAAACCAGTCGTGCCAATACCCGTTTTCCTGCACCCCCTGAAGCCGGGCGACCATGCGGGTATAGGTGGCAAACCACGCCTCCCAGTAGTCCCCTGAGGTCTCAGAGATGGAGGTTAGGGGTACCGCTGTGGCTGCTGCGGCTAATGGCACACAGCCTTCGTTGGTGGGACAGGAGGCCCAGCACTGGGGTACCCCGTGGGAGTCCTGGCACTGGTTGCAACGATCGATCGCAATCCAGAAGGCCGTTCCATCGGTCTGAATGGCTCCGGTTGGGCAGGCTGAGAGGCAGCGCTGGCAACCGATACAGTTTTGGGTGATGGTGTAGGTCATGGGAGGAGCCTCTGGGGATTGTGGATTGGGGATTTTGGAGAGGGGCTGTGGGGGATTTTGGAGGAGGGGATTGATAAACCCAATCCAAAATCCAAAATCTAAAATTGACCTACCGCTTCAACACATGTTCGTCGTAGAACCGCCGGGCCACAGTTTCGATCACGTCGTAGTCTTCCACCACCACCAGCCCCGCTTCCTGAAGTTGCTTCGTGGGGCAGGGGCCGACCTTGGCGGCCAGCACCGCTTTGCAGTCGGCAATGGTGTCGATGATGCCGGTGAGCATCGCCTCTTCGCCGTAGCCGCCCTGGCAATAGTCAGCGACTTTGCGGTGGCTAACGAACTTAACTTCGGCAGCGTCTACTTCGTAGATCATGAATTCTTTGGCATGGCCGAAGTGCTGGTTGACAATACCGCCGCCTTTAGTGGCGATCGCAACGAAGACTTTGGGAGAAGTTTCAGCGAGAGCAGCAGGAACGCGGGCAGCAGATTCTCGCTTGGCCACAACAGCCGCTTTTTCTTGCTCAATGCTGAGATGAACGGCCTGGCGAGCTTCCAGGCTGTAGTCCACGGGCATGTCCATGAACTTCTGCTTGGTAAACTCTTGGCTACGGTCTTCGCCCAGTAAGCCCACGGCATCGGCACGACACTGACGGCAGTGGCGCATCAGCTTCAGGTTGCCAGCGCAGTTGTCCTGCACCTGCTTCAGCTCTTTGGGGTTGGGGCCACGCTGACCGTTCAGGCCAAAGTAGGTACCGTGCTCGGGGGCGGAAATCAGGGGCATGATGTTATGCAAAAACGCACCCCGCTCCCGAATCGCCGCATTGACCTCGGGCATGTGCTCGTCGTTGATGCCGGGAATGAGTACCGAATTGACCTTGCAAAGGATGTCTGCCTCTTTCAGGGCCTGCAGTCCTTCCATCTGACGTTCATGCAGGATACGGACGCCTTCGATGCCCTGGTAGCGCTTGCGGCGATAGTGTACCCAGGGGTAAATTTTTTCCCCAATGGTGGGGTCCACCATATTAATAGTGATGGTGACGTGGTCGATATTGAGGGCTTTGATCCGATCGATATAGTCGGGCAGCATAAGGCCGTTGGTGGAGAGGCAAAGCTTGATATCAGGGGCCTGCTCGGCAATCAGCTCAAACGTACGGAAGGTTTTTTCGGGGTCGGCTAGGGGGACGCCGGGGCCAGCAATGCCCAGTACAGTCATTTGGGGAATCTTGCCCGCGACGACTAATACCTTGTGGGCCGCTTCTTCAGGAGTGAGCAATTCGCTGACCACACCAGGACGGCTTTCGTTGGCGCAGTCGTACTTACGGTTGCAGTAATTGCACTGAATGTTGCAAGCGGGGGCCACCGCCACATGCATACGGGCATAGTGGTGGTGGGCCGCTTCGCTGTAGCAAGGATGCTGTTCAATCCGGGCCTTCATGCTGTCGCTGATCACAGCGTCGGTTTTGGTGGTGCAGCCAGCAGTACTGCTACAGCCACCGCCCGCCGGTTTGACCATGGTTTTGGTTTTGGTCAGGGTAATGTCCAGTTCGGGCATCGAAACAGGCGCAGAAGTCAAGGCAGAGGATGGCGGTGGCGTCATAGGTTTGGGGAGGTAGGGGGGTGAGGGAGTGGATGGGTGGGGAAGTAGATGGGTGGGCGAGTGGATGGTTAGGTTTTTCCGGTTCCCCTCAGGGAGGGGCTAGGGGTGGTCTGCGAAGTTGGGTGAGCACTGCCCACCAATTAGTCAGGCTTAAAACATAGAACCTGGGCTTTCCGCCGCTGCCCGATGGGTGGCCCCCAAATCAGGGGAGCGGAACCCATCAGTCAGTGCACCTCGTTATCACAACCAAAACGACTTCTTGAGGGAGGGTGGTGTGAGCTGAAATCGTCTTAGCCAGTCGATCGCTGAGGGAGTATTACACAGAGAGACAAAGCGACATCAGAGATTGGCTTGAACCTAGCCAGGGTTATCGCTGCTATCTATGAAGGCCTCGGTACTCAACGTTCGAGTAACGCTGGGGTGCTCGGCGTTGAAAGAGTTATAGCAACGGGACGATCGCAGCGACGAAAGAACCAGCCGATAGGATTTATTGAGTTATTAACGCTGCACTCAGTCGCCGAAACCCTTGCCAATACTGACGAAAAAATTTTTTTGGATCAGGGGTACGAGTATTTTATTGACCCCGTCCTTGCTTTTTATTTGGGGGATTCGGTATTTGTGCACTCAGCCGAATCCCCCATGAATAGGGAATTTTCCATAAAATCAAGCCGTCAGTAGAACTCTCTTTTGAGTACTCAAAATCTACTATTTAGAGTAAATAGATACAGAATGAAGCGTCTGAATTAGCTGACCAAATATTAAACTGTATCGAGTCTATCCGTTACCTAAATGCAATGGTAATTAACGTCACTGTTTAAGTTTAAGAAATGTTGCCATCTGATTTCATCGCAAGTCTAGCTGGCATGAAATTTAAATATCAGCTTCCCCTTCAAACAGGGTCTCTAGGGGCATCGCCTCTAGGTCAAGGGCTTCCCGCAAATACCGGGCGACGGCCTCCGATTGCCCGTGGGTGACATAGACCGTCTTAGCGCCCGTGTCTTTGACTGTCTGAATTAGCCCTGGCCAGTCCGCATGATCTGACAGCACAAAGCCCCGCTCGTAGCCTCGCCGTCGCCGGGCCCCCCGTACCGCCATCCAGCCCGAGGCAAAGGCGGTCTGGGGATGCTTGAACCGCTTCATCCAGCTGGACCGATGGCCCGAGGGGGGCGACAGCACCAAGTCCCCCTGGTAGCTGTAGCTGCGGGGCATATCAGAGGTGGGGATAGTGGGCAGCATGGCCACCCCCTGGTCACGGTACACCAGGTTCAGGGCCTCGATCGCCCCATGCACATAAACCGGGCGATCGCACCACTGCGTCAGTTCACTTAAAATTCGCTGGGCCTTACCAAAGGCGTAGCAAAACAAAATCGTAGGGCGCTCTAAGTCCCCCTGCCACCAGTCATAGATGTGGCGGGCAATCTCAGCACCTCTGTCCCAACGGTAGATGGGCAGGCCAAAGGTGGCCTCTGTGATGAACGTGTCACAGGGCACCACTTCAAACGGGGTGCAAGAGGGATCCGCACAGCGTTTGTAGTCCCCTGAAACCACCCACACCTCATCCTTATATTCAACCCGAATTTGGGCTGACCCCAGCACATGACCCGCCGGATGAAACGACACCCAGGTTTGGCCGAGCTTAACCGGCTCCCCATAGGCTACCGCTTGCAAATGGATGTCATGTCCCAGGCGCTGGCGCAGCACCCCCTCTGACTGGGCCGTAGCGATGTAATGGGCGGATCCAGAGCGGGCGTGATCACTGTGGGCATGGGTAATCAGGGCGGTCTTCACCCCTCGCCAGGGGTCAATAAAAAAATCTCCCTGATCGCAGTACAGCCCCTCTGGGCGAACCGTAATCAACGCCATGGCTTTCTAAGCATGCAACTTGTCTATGATGACGCATTGGAACATTGGAACAAGAGACCTTTATAGCATCATGGCTGAAGGTCTCAGGGGCTAGGTATCAGGTATCAGGAATGATTAATCCATTTATGCCATTCTAGACTCGTCCGTTAATCAGTCGTTAACCTGGCATTAATGCCCTCACAATCTTATCCCAAAGGGCTATTAACCCTGATCCGATATACTTTATAGTTGTTGTTAGATTTCCCTTTCTTGTCCTTTTAGTGTCCTTTTCTAGTCGCTATTTTTGATCACCAATTTTCGGCCAACTGTCAATACTTGCCGCCAATTAAACTATTGTGCTAATGGTGATGCTGCTGTTGATCGATGTCAGGACTGAGTCAGGACTGAAATCACCTCGGCTCTGGGGCGTTTGCTGGGATACTCATTTGCATTAACCCTCCATCGCCCATTAAAAGCCCTACCCTAATCTGGGTCTCCGACCTCGAAAGTTTTTTTGCTTTAGATTTATTGCTTTAGAGAGCTACCACCATGGTTTCTGATACATCGAGCCCGACCATGACCGAGACTGTTTTACGCGCTAAAGACCTCAACGTTTACTATGGCTCGAACTTAGCTGTTCGAGACACGTCCCTAGATATTTTGCCTCAGGAAATCGTCGCGTTGATCGGTCCCTCGGGCTGCGGCAAAAGTACGGTGCTACGCTGTTTCAACCGCACTAACGACCTGATTCCATCGGCCCGGGTTGAGGGCCATGTCAGCTACCATGGCCAAGACCTCTATGGCGACAATATTGATCCAGTGGAGGTGCGTCGTAACATTGGCATGGTGTTCCAAAAGCCCAATCCTTTCCATAAATCAATCTACGAAAATATTGCCTTTGGGGCGCGGCTGAATGGCTTTAAAGGGGACATGGATGAGTTGGTCGAACGCTCTCTACGGCGGGCCGTGCTGTGGGACGAAGTCAAGGACAAGCTGAAATCCAGTGGTCTGTCCCTGTCGGGAGGACAGCAGCAGCGCCTCTGCATTGCTCGTGCGATCGCCATCGAGCCAGAGGTAATCTTGATGGATGAGCCTTGTTCTGCCCTAGACCCCATCTCCACCATTCAAATTGAGGAACTGATGAAGGAGTTGGTACAGAAATACACCATCATCATCGTCACCCACAACATGCAACAGGCCTCGCGGGTAGCCGATAAGACCGCCTTCTTTAACGCCGAGGCTACCGAGAGTGGCTACAAGGTGGGCTATCTAGTGGAGTACGACTCCACCGAAAAGATCTTCAATGACCCCCGTGAACAGTTCACCCGCGATTATGTGTCTGGCCGTTTCGGCTAAGGTGCGTCTGGGGCAGGGGAGGCATTTTCGTAGCGCATCAGCCGCCGGATCAGATCTGGCGATACCTTCAGCCGGTTCCCTAGCTCCGCCTCAATCTCTGAAGGGGTGTCTAGGGGCAGTAAGAACTGCAAGGTGCGGGGTACGGGCTTGACCACAATCACCTCGACCCGGGTAAAGGGCAGGTCGCTATTGAGCACCGCCCGAGCGCTCAGCAAGCCGTGGTCCTGAACGGCGGTATTTGGCGTCAGGGTGAGGGGCGCGATCGCCCGATCGGCCCCTTGCAAGTAGCGCTCGGTCCAGACTTGGCTAATCAGCCAAAACCCTACCCCCAACAGCCCTAGGGGCAGCCAGAACTCAATGCCGCAGCGGACTAACAGTTGCCTGCCAGTCAAAGGCCAATCTCGGTTCATGACGTGATTATCCCTGAGTATCCCTAAAGTCCTATGGCCTTCGAGTCACGATTACTCTTGTAACATAGAGTCAGTCTAGCGATTGGGTCACGGGGATCAACAGGTCTTATGCGTATTCTATTGGCGGAAGACAACCTAGATCAGCTCCAGCCCATGCAGGTTGCCCTAGAGCAGGCTAATCACATTGTTGATTCAGCCACCGACGGTGCCACCGCTGACTGGTTACTGGCCACTAACACCTACGACCTGCTGATCCTCGACTGGATGCTGCCCCAAATCAGCGGCATTGACCTCTGCCGCCGTTACCGTCAGCAAGGAGGGGGTGCCCCAGTGCTGATGATCACCGCCCGTGGCGGCCTCCAAGACCGGATTGACGGCCTCGATGCTGGGGCCGATGACTATTTAGTAAAGCCCGTCAGCCTACTCGAACTCGTGGCTCGGGTGCGGGCCTTGGGGCGACGGGTACCCCAATGGCAGGGGGATATCCTGTCTCTCGGGGATCTGCACCTGCACCTACACAGCCTAGAGCTAGAGCGGGACAACCAACGGATCAAGCTATCCAAACGGGAATTCCAACTACTGGAGTACCTACTGCGCCATCCCCATCAGGTGCTTTCCCACAACCAACTGGAGCAGGCCCTGTGGGCCGTCGGCAGCGAACCCGAAAGCAATGCCCTGCCGAAGCTGGTGCGACGATTGCGATCGCGCCTCAGACCCCTGGGTGCCGCCAACTACATCGAAACCATCTATGGCATGGGTTACCGGCTCAGCGTTCCCGCTTCCCAGGTGCAAATATCGGGTGATGGGGTGTAGACGCGGAGCGGCTTCCCGGAGGGGTAGACGCGGAGCGGCTTCCCGGAGGGTAGGGGTGATGGGGTGGTGGGGAAGGTAGGGAGGTGGGGTACAGACCCCTAGCTAGAACCGATACAGACCCCAGCGTTCTGCCCTGGAATCCCACGAAGCTTATCATCCACAAGCCCAAGCACCCTGGAATTTTCACACCCTGCACCCAAATCCAAAATCCAAAATCCAAAATCCCAACACCCTCCCCCCTCCCCTATGTTCGTCCGCAGTCGTCGTTGCCTCACCCAGTGGCTCATGCTCGCCATGGGCAGTGTGTTTGTTGTTTTCGGTGGTGTTCTCTATATCGCCGAGGTGGAGCAGGAGCTGCAAAAGCTGGATCGCCGCCTGTACCGGGAAGCAGGCCTGCTGATCAGCAGCACTGCCTACTCTCCCCAGGCCGATCAGCCCACCCTTTGGGAATTTCAACTGGATACGACCCCCCTATTGGGTAATGCCACCTTTAGCATTGATTCAGAACTGGTCTTTGCCCGCTGGTACGACCCCAACAACTACCTGTTGATGTTTTTTGGCCCCATGCCAGCGGAATCCGCAGTTGTCGTGCCGGGCTATACAACCCTCACCGATGACGGTCAGCGGCTGCGTCAACTGACGATTCCCCTGGAGGTCGAAGGGCAAGGGTTAGGTCATTTGCAGGTAGCAATGCCGCTGACGTCAGCAGAGTTGGCCCTGGCCCAGACCCGCTGGTTTTTAAGTATCGGCCTGCCTTTGGGGGTGGGGCTAATGGGGCTGGTAAGCTGGTGGTTTGCCGGTCAGGTGATCCGGCCTATCCGTCAGTCGTACCAGCGTCTAGAGCAATTTAGCGCCGATGCCAGCCACGAACTGCGATCGCCCGTAGCCTCTATCCTGAACCAGGCTGAGCTAGGGTTGTTGGCCCAGTCCCCCACCGATCAGCGAGCCCGATTGCAGCGCATCACCGAGTTGGCCCAGGCGATGGGCGGGCTGATTAACAGCCTGTTTTTGCTGGTCTCCAGCGACCAACCCGCCCCCAGCCATCAGTGCGACCTGACCGCCCTAGCCCAAGACTTAGCCACAGAGTTCCACCCCCAGGCCATGGCAAAGGGATTGCACTGGCAGCTACAGACTCCAGCCGAGCCCCTCTGGGTTAGGGGGGAAGCCGCTCTACTGGGTCAGGCGATCGCGAATTTACTCAGCAATGCCTGTCGCTATACTCCCCCTGGTGGGCGGGTCACCCTGGGGCTGACGGTGGAGGGTGATCAGGTGGCGATCGCCGTGGAAGACAACGGCATTGGCATTCCCCCCACCGATTTGCCCCATATTTTTGAGCGATTTTATCGGGTTGACCAGGC